>ONID01000088.1 GCA_900317765.1 uncultured Eubacteriales bacterium
GCCTCCGCTTCGTTGTAGGTTCTGCCGAAGGGCTGCATGTCAATGAATACCATGACCGGCACGTTTTTGTCGCAGCACTTTGGTTTCTGCTGCTCTCCCGCGATAGCTCCGTATCCGCAGGGAGTCTTTGCTTTGCAGCAGGGATTTTCCATATCCATGTCGCCCATTGTTCCCATGCACCCGCAGGAATCTTTCCTATCGGTGTCGTCCATGATCATGGCGCAGCCGCAGGAATTTTCTTCAACGTCGGCGGCAAAAATATCCTCGTAGTTGCAACGCGCCTGCTTCATCGAACGTCTGATGAAGCGGTTGTAATCGTCCTGCACGTCAATTGCTCCTTTCCTGTCTTCAAATGTTCTGAAAGCCATATTCTGAGCAAACAGACAGTATATGCTTTCTTTTACCATATTATTCCGCTTTTTCTGTTGTGCCACATAAAAAAATCCTATGGATCACTGCTTCAGGCAATCCATAGGGAATTTTTTGTTTATCATAGATTTTTCAGATATGCCAGCACGTCGGCGGCGTTGGTGTCCGGCTTGACCTTCGGCATGATTTTTAATATCACGCCGTTCTCGTCGAGAATGAATGTCGTGCGCACAACTCCCATGCTGACCTTGCCGTAGAGCTTCTTTTCCTGCCAGACGCCGTAGGCTTCGATCGCCTGACGCTCCGGGTCGGCGAGCAGCACGAAGGGGAGGGAATGCTTCTCCGCAAAGCGAAGATGTGAAGCGGCGGAGTCCCTGCTGATGCCGATGACCTCCGCGCCGAGCGCCTTGAATTCGTCATACAGGGCGGCGAAGGCGTTCGCCTGCCGCGTGCAGCCGGAAGTGTTGTCTTTGGAATAGAAGTAAAGCACGACCTTCTTCCCCCGGAATTCGGAAAGGCTTCTTTCGGTTCCGTCCTTGTCGGACAGGGTGAAGTCGGGGGCGATTTTTCCAATATCAAGCATTTTTCATTCTTCCTCCTGTTTTTCTATATATACTATGTAATATTATAAATGACTCTCTCGCAAAAAGCAATCATTTCTTCCCCTTGAGAAAAATCTTCGTCTCGCCCTCGTTGAGGAAGGACTGCATCTTCCGGGCAATTTTAGGATGGGCGAGGGAAGTCTGCACCATGACGCGAAGGGCATCGCCGCCGCGGTAGCCGTGAATGATGTGCAGTTCCGTCACACCTTCCGGGAGTCTGTCGAGCAAGCCAAGAATTTCCCGCCGCGCCTGTGCGGGATTCATGCCGTGAATATCGGCTTCCATCACGCTTCCCTTTCGCTTTGTGATCATTTTTGTCATCTCCATAAAAAAAACATGTAATATCCGTCAGAAATTTCATCAAAAATGAAAAAATCTATTGATTTGTACCTAAAATATATTATAATATACTTACGAGCCTGTTGCAACGGGCTTCAGAAAAATTTATTCAATTTATTAAGGATCAACAGGAGGACAATGAACATAATGGATATAACAGAATTTGTCGATTCCTCGCTCAGAATCTCCCCGACAAGCGAATACGCTGTCACGGAGGACGCTATGCTCGATATCATCGACTGCCTGCAGAACAGCACCTTCTACGGCGACGAGGGCGCCACCATTGAGGAACGTCTTACCACCCTCTGCGATGGCAGACATCCCTATTGGGAGGCATTCCAGAGTCGCAAAGGTCCCATCTACATCAACTGCAAATGCTCCGCTACCGTCGGCGGCAGGGACGTTGAAATTGCCCTGCAATTCGGCATCGGCGACGACCGCCGCAGCTTCGCCCTTTTAGCTATCATGCTCGACAACCGCGCCCAGACCGACGACTACATTGACGAGTTCCTCGCCATGATAAGGAAACTGTAGGCGCCGAAACGCGGAAACGCTCACATGCGTTCGCTTAGATAATAGAGAATAGATAATAGAGAATCACTATCCACAACTTAAGCACTCCCTCAGTCAGCTTCGCTGACAGCTCCCTCAAAGAGGGAGCCGGATATTGCCTCCCTCTTTGAGGGAGGTGGCTGTGAATAGAGAATAGATAATAGAAAAGGAGCGCGTTCGCGCTGGAATATAATCCAAGGCGCTCTGCGCCTTCCTCAACTCCACACTCCACACTCCACACTTTATGAAGGGTGATGAATTAAATATGAAAGAGAATATCTGTACCATTCCGGTGAATGAGGTATTTGAAGTGCATGACGGCTGTCCGATCTGCCGGATGCGGGACATTATCGAGGCAAAATATATCGACTACATCACCGGTCCCGCTATGATGGAGCCGGATATCCGCATCGAAACCAACCGCGCCGGATTCTGTGAACGGCATTTCGGTATGATGCTGACTTCCGGTCGTGCCCGTCTGCCGGTTGCGCTGACGCTGGAAAGCCACCTCATCGACGTGCGCGAAAAAATGCTCTCCAAAAAGCCGGACAAGAAGATTTTAGAGGCTATGGAAAAGCTGGAGCACAGCTGCTTTGTCTGTGAATACATCGAGCCGCACCTCGCACGCGCTATCGAAACGGTTTGCCTGAATTACAGAAACGAACCGGAATTCCGCAAGCTCTACGAATCCCAGCCCTTCATCTGCATGAATCATTACCGCATGATCGTGCAGAATGCCAAGAAGCCGCTCGGCAAGGAATACGATTCCTTTGTTGAAGCGACACGGCGGCTGACCAAAAGATACGCCGATTCGCTGCAGGAGGGGATCACCCAGTTCCGCGACGCGTTTGATTACCGCAACGCAGGAAAGCCCATGCCCGCCGAGGCAAGGACTTCCATCGAAAGCACCATCGAGTTCCTCACCTCCCGTCCGGCTGCCACCCGCAAGGAACCGGAGAAGAAGCCGGAGTAAATCTTCCAAAATTTAATATTTTCTAAAATCAATCTTCCGCAGAAAATGGGAAAATACTTTTTTAAGGAATGGGCAAATGTTTATTAAGTGTAAAAATGGCCTTCGCAAATGGCTTGACAGCCATACGTTTTCTGCGGTACATGGCTATGTGCAGATAGTCACTATGTTCGGCTGGATGATTCTTTTGCATTTCACCAGCGCCTGTTATGTGATCTATCTGCTGACTGGGTTGTGCGGTTATTACTGCCGCGGTGTCTGCAATCAGGACAAAAGGGGATTTTTCAAAAAATCGGAGCGACTCCATCTGGTGGCTGCCTCTGTGTTTTCCCTGTTGATGATTGCGGCCAATTATGATATTTATCGTTCGATGCTCAAACCGATCGTCGCTTCCATTATTCAAATCTCCACCGTCCGGAGCTTCCATGCGCACTCGTCGCTGGTGGTTTTTCTGCTTTTTCTTTTTTGCTTTCCTTTTCTGTTTTTAGGAGGCATGTATATCGCCTATTTCATCCTGAAATACGTGACAGAAAAGGTTGCTGCGTTCTCCTGGACGGCTGTTTCCCGGACGTCGGGCGCAGGAAGGGTCTTTCTGATAACCTTTGGATTGCTGACGGTGGTGCACGCGTCTGTTTTCTGGCTGAGTTTCTATCCGGGAACACTCAGCGGCGACAGCGTTGTTCAGATCACACAGGCACTCAACAACCGGTACAACAATCTGCATCCTGTCTATCATACTTTGCTGATCAAGTTCTTTCTCATGATAGGGTTGGATGTGTTCAACGATATCAATGCCGGCGTCGCGCTGTACAGCGTCTTTTCTGTGCTGTTTACTTCCGCTGTGTTTGCCTACGGAGTGGTCACGCTGTATCAGCTTCATATCAGCAAAAAAATCATTGTCGCGGTGACAGCGGTCTATCTTGTTTTGCCGCAGCATATTTTTTATAGCTTTACCATGTGGAAGGACGTTATTTTCAGCGCCTTTGTGCTGCTCTTTACTGTCGCTCTGTTCCGGTACGTCGAGAAGGTGGGACATGGCAGCCGTCTGAATCGGTTGATGGTTTTATGCGGCGCCCTGGGAATGTGTCTGTTCAGAGGAAACGGGTTCATCGTCTTGCTGCTCACGATTGTGGCATTTGCGTTTTTATTCCGGAAAAGGATGCGAAAAATGTGTGTGTCACTCACTGCCATTCTGGTGGCGGCTTATATCGTCACCTTCCCGGTTCTTTCCGCTTTCCGTCTGGAACAGCCCGATTTTGTCGAGCTTGCGTCTGTGCCGATTCAGCAGGTGGCAAGAACGCTCAAATACGACAACGACCTTGACGACCGGCAGGTAGAGCTTATTTCCCATGTCGCTGACGTCGATGATCTGGCGGCCAAGTATTATCCCTATCTTTCCAATAATCTGAAATTCCATATCCGGGACTACGGCAACCAGGAGTATCTTCAGGAGCACAAGCTCGCTTTTCTCGCGCTGTACATACAATTGGGCTTAACCCATCCCAAGTCTTATCTCATTGCATGGGTCGATCAGACCAAGGGCTTCTGGAATGCGGGATATGACCACAGGCGTTTTATCTTCTATTGCGAAGAAAACGAACTCGGCATCCGCCAGACGGTGACCTCCAAAGGAATGAACAGCGCGGTTCACGCTTGGGCGAAACTGTTTGAATATTTTGAGCTTCTCAAGCCGTTTGTCAGCATAGGGTTCCACACATGGCTGCTTCTGCTTGTCTGTTTTTTAGGGTACAGGAAAAAAGACAGGCTCATGGTGCTGCTGACGGTGCCCTGTCTCGCCATCGTGTTTTCGCTCCTGATCGGAACCCCTGCCTTTGCGGAATTCCGCTATGCCTACGCCCTTTTCTGCTGCCTTCCCTTTTTAGCGGTGGCAGCGTTCCGAAAACCATCTTCTAAAGAAAACATTAAGAATTCCTGAATCACTTGCTTTTCAAAACAGCATATGTTATAGTATAGATAATCCCACACAGCAGTGCAGAAACGCGGTTACTTCGTCTTTTAAACGAGAGGTTGCGGGTTCGAATCCCGCCGGGGCGACTTTCGCCCTGTAGCTCAATGGCAGAGCGCTAATGTACCGCTTTCGCCTATTCTCTGTGTGTGATTCTATTGAAAATATGGATCGCACAGCAGTGCAGGATGCGGTTACTTCGTTTCATGGGACCGAAGGCGCGGGTTCGAATCCCGCCAGTTCGTTGGAACTGTAGCTCAGCGGCAGAGCGTTGGTAGAAAGTCCGTATCCGACCTATTCTCTGTGCGATCTTTATTTCATTACTCAAAAAAGGAGCTGAGAAGGATGGCTAAATTCAATCAGAAGAACACAAACAAGACAGAAAACCGCGACGGATTTCCCGCCTACCGCATGAAGCTGAAGGAACAACTCGTTTCGGCAGTGCTCACAACGATGTTCGGAGAGCCTAAATTCTACGGCTCCACCGACAGCGACATCGTCAAGCTGGCGACGCAGTGCGCCGCCACCGACCCGGCATTCCTCTGCAAGCTGGCGTGCTACGCCCGCAGCGAGAACAATCTCCGCTCGGTCAGCCATGTGCTGTGCTGCGTCATCGCACGCGAAGCCCACGAATACACCCGCAGGACGGTGCGGAATATCGTCGTCCGTCCCGACGACATGACCGAAATTCTCGCCTGCTACAAGCAGATGTACGGCAAGCCCTTCCCCAACGCGCTGAAGCGGGAACTGGCGCAGGTGATACAGCGCTTTGACGAGTACCAGCTCGCCAAGTACAAGGGCAGCGGCGCCATGAAGCTGCGCGACGTGCTGCGCATCACGCACCCCGTTCCCAAGGACGCCCAGACCGAAGCGCTCTTCAAAAAGGTGCTCGACGACACCCTCGAAACACCCTACACCTGGGAGACCGAGCTTTCCGCGAAGGGCAACACCAAGGAGGTCTGGAACGAGCTGATCGCCTCCGGCAAGGTGGGCTATATGGCGTTGCTGCGCAACCTGCGCAACATCATCAAGAGCGGTGCCGAAATAACCCCTGTGCTTCAAATACTTTCCGACCCCGAACGCGTCCGGAAGAGTCGACAGCTTCCCTTCCGCTTCTACAGCGCCTACCTCACACTCTCGGATGAAAACATCCTCAGCGGCAACACCCACCGCGCACTGGAAAAGGCGCTGGAGGTATCCGTGGAAAACATGGAGCAGATACCCGGCAGGACACTGATCGCCATTGACGTTTCCGGCTCCATGGGCAGCCGCATTTCCAGGCGAAGCGAAGTCCGCTGCTGCGACATCGCCGCGCTCCTTGGCGCGATGGCAAGCCGCCTCTGCGAGGACGCCACCGTCTGCTATTTTGACGCGGCAGGCTCGTGGTCATCCATGGGAAGCAAGGGCTACACCGTCAAGCATTACGGCAAATACGACTCTATTCTCGACATCTGCAAGAGCAGCCGTTTCTACGGCGGCGGCACACAGATGGATCTGCCTATGCTCTTTGCCCTGAAGGAGGACGGCAGCAGGGACATCAAGCCCTTTGACCGCGTCATCTATTTCAGCGACAACGAATGCAACTCCTATTCGGGCGGATTCCCCAAGACCGTGCAGGGAATGGTGGAGGAGTACCGCGAGAAGTACAACAGGAATTTCTGGGTACACGGCGTGGATATGCAGGGCTACGGCTCCCAGCAGTTCTGCGGCAAGGGCTTCAACCTCATTGCAGGCTGGAGCGAGAGCGTGCTCCCCTTCATCAACCTTGCGGAGAAGGGCATCGGCAGCCTCGTCCAGACCATCGAGGCATACAGTATTCAATGAGCGTCAAAACGGCAGAAAGCACCTCCCGCTTCCTGCCGTTTTTTGACTTTTTTGACTTATTCCCGAACAGCCACGAGCCTGTCGAGCTTCCACACGCCGTCTTCACGAACAAAACAGACTTTGCTCTGTGACAAGCCGTATTTTCTTTTGCACTCATCTGAATGTACCGCCTGTACCGTGAGCAAAACCGGATCATTCATATAATACCTGCGCCAGAGCTTCACAGTTCTTCCGTCTTTTCCCAGCGTAAAATACAGCGCTCCGTCTTTTTCGCGGAAATAGACGCACAGTCTTTCCGCCTCCCTCTCTCCGGCATGCTTCCGGACGAAGGCTTCCAATTCCCTTTGAGAGACAAACCGCTTATCCGTTATGCGGAACCACAACGCGCCTTCCGATTCGGTGCAGATGATCTCCCCGTTTTCGTCCGACTGCACCTCTATTCCCCCGAAGATGCTTCCGCTGCCGAAGTCGGTTACTTCCCGGCCAGTAATGTCCAGCCCGAATGCGGCATATTCCGCAGCCCTCCGTTCATACGAACCGACAGGGTACACCTGCTCAGAGGAAACAGCGGACGTTTCTTCTGCCGGATGGAGCTTGCTTTCCACCTCGCCGCAGCCGCAGAGCGACAGGAGGATAACAGCCAACACAGCCCTATACATGGATTTTCTGATAATTAACAAGTGTGGTCACTTCCGATATGAAATGGATGAATTTTCATATCATGTATATTGACCGCCGGGAAAAATAATGAGAGTATTCCGCGTATTCAGCTATCAAAAAAACATCTTCCTGCCGCACCTTATCGGGGTACAGGGAAGATGTTTTTGTTTGCACTGTTATGGCGGAAAGGGGCGTTATTTGTCCGCTGGGTTCTCTTTCATTCTGGCTATTTTCTGGTTGATCTCATTGGAGCACATTTTTTCGTTGGCCATCACCGCCGCCATGACGACGAAATACGCGGCGAGGGTCATTCCGAGCACGGTCAGCAGCATCTTCACATTGAAGGGGAACAGCCGGAGTATTCCGCCGCCGAAAAGGAACACCGTGACAAATACCTCGACAAAGTAGATCCCCATGCGCAGGATGTTGCTCTGAACCGGCATCAGGCTTGTCACAACCACCACCGCGCCGATCACGGCGCATACCGCGAACAGTTCAAACACCCTGCGCGGTGTAATGCCGTCATTCGCCCAAAGTATGCAGTAGAGCAGAACGATCACCGTGAACGACGTGCATGTCACGGTGAAAAAGCCGCTGATGATTTTTCTCAGGTTCATTGTCATGCGCTCCTTTCTTAGTAACTGTGCAGAAATAATTAATACATTTTAACTCGTCAGAAAGACGAAGGATACTATGCTTTTTGGTAACTAATGACGGATTAAATTCTGCACGTCAGTGGGAAGTGGGAAGTGGGAAGTGGGAAGTAAAATGTTGTAAGGCAACAAAGCAACAAAGCAACAAAGCAACAAAGCAATACTGTCCACTAAACACTAAACACTAAACACTAATCTAAATGCCGAATTTCTGTTTGAAGCCCGGCAGGTAGTGACGGCTGATGATCAGCCTTTCGCCGTTTTCCAGCTTCGCCTCGTAGCGGCTATTGAGCAGCGGACGCACGCTGTCGAGCTTCATGATATTGACAATGCAGGACTTGCTGATCCGGACGAAATTCGCCCCGGCAAGCCGCTGCTCCAGCTCGTAGAGTTTCAGAGAACACTCGTAGACGTCGCTTTCAAGATAAATAAACGTCCTCTCGTCGGTGCAGTCGAAGTAAAACACGTCGTCCAGCGAAATGAGCTTTTTCTCGCCGTCCTTCACACCGTACAGCGAGAAATCATGCTGCTGAATGTAGCTGATGATGTTCTCCAGCCTGTCATCCAGCACCTCATATTTCACGCTGATCTCAGACTCCCCGAACCCGTCCGACTGCTTGATAACCAGCTTCATACACAAACCCCCAAAGGCGCGCAGCAGAGCTGCGCTAAGATAATAGATAATAAAGAATAGATAATAGATAATAGAAAATGAACACCTGCGGTGTTGGAATATATTTTCAGGGCGCATAGGGGAAATAGCGCCTTCCTTCTATCTATTCGTTATTATTTCTTATCTATTATCTATTCTCTTAGCGGCGCGAATGCGCCGCGCTCAAAAGTGTCCGTGTGAACCGCCGTGGCTCCTGCCGGAGGAACTGGTGTGGGTGCTGCTGTGACCGCCGCCGGAGGAATGGCTTCTGCTGCCGGAGCTGCTGTTTTCCTTGGGTCTGGCAGTGCGGGTGATCGTGTGGTAGAGGAACATATCCTGTCGGTCGGTGATTCTCAGACTGCCCGGCTTGGTGTAGGCGGTCGCCGCTGCCTGGGGCTTGACGCTGGTGAGCTGGCTCTTGAGGGACAGTGCCACGATAAGACCCACGACCAGTCCGATCACTAAGGATCCGCCGATGGCGGTGAACCATCCGAACGGTTCCTTGCCGTAATCGTAAGAATACCCGCCGTTTTCATTGTAATAGGCGATCTGGCTGTCGCACAGCTCTGCGAAGCGGGTAAAGCCGCTGAAATAATCCCCGTCGCTGATATAGGAGAGAAAGCTGTCAGTGATGTCCGCCTGCACGCTGTCGGTGAATATGTCTATCGCGTTGCCGTAGGTAGTGATCGCCCATTCTCTGGTGTCCATGCTGAGCAGCAGCAGAATGCCGTCGTCATTGACGCCGTAGCCGTAGCCGTTGTAGTCGAAGAAATCGTCTGCATATGCCTCCACCGTCTTGCCGTCGAGCGAGTTGTTGGTGACGACCACCACGTCAAGATGCCGTCTTTCGCTGATGCTGTCCAACTTGCTGACAAGGGAATATTTTTCACTCTTTGAAAGCAGCCCCGCGTCGTCCACCAGTCGCGGCTGCTGTCTGCCTGCGGGAATGGGAAGCACGCCCTTTTCGGTGAGCGATTCGCCCGCCAGATCGACATATTTTAAAAACCTCGCGGCGGTTTTGTCCTGCTTCTTTGCCTGTTTGAGCATGTCTTTCAGCTCGTCTGCTGAAAATATGCTTTCCGCTCTGCCGTAGGCTTTGAGATACGCGCCCTTCTTGTCGATCATCATCACAAGCGAAGCGTCGGTTTTTGCGTAGGTACTGTAAACCGAATTACCGGTTTCGTCCGGCTTTTTCAGTGTCTTTCCCGTGACATAGGCAAAGAGATCCACGCCGTTTTTCTCGAGAACCGCCGCGGCTGCTTCCTCAATCTGGGAACTGTTTTCCTCGGAGAGCAGACCTTCCGCGTCCAGCACATGATGAATTTCTGTTGCTGTCGTTTCCGCTTCTGTCTCATCATTGGCTTCCGCAGCGAAAACAGGAGCGGCAAGAACAACCGCCAGAGCAAAAATCACAGACAGGACGGAGAGTTTTTTCATCAACTTATTCATAAGACTTGCACCTCCGTCACATCAGCCACACGAGCCACATCACAAGCAGCGCGGCAGCGGCAACCGCTCCGCCAATGCCGAACATCCACTTGAAGAAGGCGCCGCCGTCCATCGGCAGATTGCCGACGAATTTACCTGTCTGTCCGTTCATGGCAAAGAGATAATTCTGGCCGTTCCATGTGGTTGACATGAGCCAGATCGGGAAGAGGGCGTACTTCGCCTTGGCGTTGTTGAGCTGGATATTCTTGTTTTCAATGCGGTAAGTGGTGTAGCCCGTCACCGTGGCTGCGAATTCGTTTTCGGTGGTTTTGCAGACGCGCTGATTGGCACGCGGCACGCTCTGCATCTCCGATACGTCGTACTTGTCGGCTAAATAGCCCGAAAGATAGGCGGTCTGGAAGTCCACCGCCTGATTTAAATCAAACGGTTCCAGCGATTCGGTGATGTCGTTGTCTATCTTGGAGCTGCTGTCTACAGGGATATTCTCAAATTGAAGCGTTCCCTTGCGCACCACCGAAAAATAGCTTGTGTCGGTGTAGATGTAATCCCTGTCCATCCATGTGCGCACCTTGGTGGCGCGGTAATTGAACTGGGCGTTCGCCTCGCTGCTGAACAGCCAGAAGGGGACGTATACGCCCTTGATCTCCTCGATGTGGCTGTCCTTGCTGAACGCCTTGGGAAGAAGCGCCTTGCCCTTGAGGTGATTCTTGAAGGCGGCGACTGCCGCCTCCTTGTCCAGCTTGAAGGGGATGATGAGGTCGGGACGCAGGTCCCCGGCAAAATGCCCCATCATGACCACGGGATTGCCGCAGAAGGGGCAATGCGTCGCCGCGGTGGTCTTGTCGCAGATGATCTCGCCGCCGCAGGAATGGCAGCTGAATATCAGCATGTTCCATCTGGGTCGGCGTCTGGTCATTGAGCACCGCGTCGTAATTTTTCAGGGTGTCCATTTCAAATTCCGTGTCGCAGAAGGGACACTTCATCTTCTGTATGCTGCTGTCAAATTCAATCTTGCCGCCGCAGCAGGGGCATTTGTATTCCAGTACCGTATCCGCATGAACGGTGTCTGTATGCAGATTTTCAGCCATAGGTAAAAAACTCTCCTCTTGTCAAACAAGCCGCCGGCTCCGTCATTGCGACGAATTCCGACGGCTTGCTTTTTATTTTTCAATGATATGCGTGAGGGAATTATTTGATGTCCTTCTCGTCGAAGATGTCGCCGCACTCAGGGCAGAATCTCGGAGGATTGTGCGGATCCTCCGGTTCCCAGCCGCACTTGTCGCAGCGGTAGAGAGGTGCTCCCGCGGGCTTGGGCTGACCGCAGTTCATGCAGAATTTGCCCTGGTTCACCGTGCCGCATTTCGGGCAGTTCCAGCCGGCTGCCTGGGGCTGCTGTTTGCCGCAGTTCATGCAGAATTTGCCGGTGTTGGTCGTGCCGCATTCGCATTGCCAGCCGCCCTGCGGGTTCGCCTGCTTCTGCTGTGCCGCAGCCTGCGCCGCTGCCTGTGCTTCCGCCTGCTGACGTGCCGCCTGCTGCTGGGCGCTCATTTCAAAGAGCTGCTGCGCGTTGATGCCGCCGGCATTCTGTGCCATGCCCATGCCGAGGAAGGCGTTCATGGCGCCGCCCTTGTTCTTGGCGGCGTCCTTCATCGCGTCGGCCTGCGCCTGGGTAAGGGTAGCCGCTGCCATGCCGGGATCGCGGTTGATAGCGGCGCGCTGCGCCTGCTTGATGAGTTCCATATCCTCCGGCGGGAGGTTGAGGTTTTTAAAGGCAACCGATACAACGGCGATGCCTCTCAGCTCCAGCCATTTCTGACTGAGAATCTCGTTCATTGCGTTGCAGAGATCCTCCACACGCGCCGGAATCTCATTCGGGCGGATCTGCATAGCAGACATTTGGGCGAATGAGGGCTGCAGGGCGCTGGTGAATTCCGACTTGAGCTGCGCGTCGATTTCCTTGCGCTTGAAGGAATCGGCGACGTTGCCGCAGACGTTGGTGTAGAAGAGCAGCGGGTTCTTGATCTTATAGGAATAATAGCCGCTGCACCGGATGGAAACGTCGATGTCGAGGTTGATGTTCTTATCCACAATGCGGAAAGGAACCGGATCGGAGGTGCCGAAGGGGTTTTCCATGATTTCCTTCATGTTGAAGTAATAGACGCGCTGATCCTTGCCGGTGTCGCCGCCGTAGGTGAAGCGCTTGCCGATCAGCTTGAAGGTGTTGAGTATGCTCTGACCGAAGCTGCCGGCAAAGATGCTCGGCTCGGTGGAGGTGTCGTATGTATATTCGCCGGGAATTTCGCAGTATTCCACGACCTTGCCCTGCTCGACTGGTGTTGGAGGAACGGGAAGTGATTCTCTTCTGTCCCTTGACCACAAGAGTGTCCATCGGAATGGCTTCACAATAGAAGAATTCCTTCCACTGGTCGGCCAAAACGCCGCCAACTGCGCCAACTGCTGCTTTAATAAGTCCCATATTGCATGAAACCCCTTTCGTTTGTACTGTTTTTTTATATTAAGCCTTTAGGCTTATGTGCGCTCACATTCGTTCGCTTAGTTAATAGAGAATAGAGAATAAATAATAGATAATAGATAATAGAAATGGAAGCCCTTCGGGCTTGGAATATATGGCTGACCACTAATCGCCGAATACGTTTTTGGTTTCGGAGGGTGCTGCTTCAGCAGCCGGATTTTGTTCTCTTTTGTATTCCTCGGACTGCCTATATTCGGCGTACCAGTCGTGACCTTCCACTTCCGGGTAGGAAGCCGGCTGCGGTGCGTGCCAAGGTTGCGGCTCTGCGCCGGACGTTTCGTTCTGGGTTTCCCCTGATGGCGTTTGCCCTGCGTTCCAGTCGTGACCTTCCACTGCGCAGGCGCTGCTGTAGCCTGCTTTCACTTTTTCTTCCTTCTGACGGGTGGCGGAATAGGGATTTTTGTTGGCGGTGTGTTCGTCCACATGCACCACCGTGCCGCCGCTATGTCCTGAGGAAACACCGCCCGACATGGAGACAAGCATTCTCAGCAGCCGGACAATGGCTGTCATCAGGATCGCCGCGAGCGGCCAGAGCGAAAGGGCAACCCAGAATACCCACAGCGGAGGAACGCCGAAAATCAGATAAGCCGCCAGCATCAGCCACGCCGGTATCGACCACCGGAAATTGAGCAGCATATTGATAAAGCATACCGTGATAAAGCTGCCTGTCCGGCTGGTCTGTCTCAGGAAAATGCTTGCGATCCGACTGCCCATCTTCTTCACTCCCTGTTAAATATACTCCTTTTCTACCTATTATATCACAACTCTGACCAATGTGCAAGATGTTTTTACAGCAAAAATTCTTCCTCAGACAGATGGGGAGACGCCGAAAAAAGCAATCGGAACCGCACGCGGCAATCCATGCCAACGGCGGTTCTGACATGCTGATCTGAATAAGAATAACGTTAATCGGAGGCTTTGAGCTTGAATTGCAGTTTAACGGGATTATGGTCGCTGTACAAAAACTGATTGTCGATGATATCCATATAGGTAGTCTCGACATTGTCGGAAACAATAAACCCGTCCACCGTCAGGACAAAGCTGTCCGGACTGTAGGGTTTGTCGCAGTTGCGGCAGGACGGAACGGAGCCGCCGCTCTGATAATTGACCAGCTTCTGAAAATGCGCGGGAATCAGCTGATCCGGGAACGCTGCCGCCCAGCTGTACTCCGCGGGCACCTCGCCGTTGAAACGCTCCTTGGAATTGCCGGTGAAATCGTGGTTGAAATCGCCGCCGCAGATGACATAGTTACCCTTTTCGTATTCCTTCCGCATATCGCCGAACATCTTTTCAAGCTGCCGCGTCTGCAAACTGCTGTCGGTGCCGTAGGCGGAGAGGTGCGTATTGACCACTACCAGCTGTTTCCCGTTTTCGGTGTTGATATAATTCAGGGAATAACAACGGTCAAGGTCGAGATATTTCGACATGCTTTCCGCTATTGGCAGACTGCGTCGCATGGCTGACGAAATCTTTGTGTTGCTCAGCGTCAGAAGCCCCGAATTCGAAGCGCCGTGCGGCTGTAAAATCGGATAAAACAAAAACGCGGAATGATAATTGACTGCCAGTGTAGCGGACATATCGCTGAATCCGTCACAAAGCAGCTTGAATTGGTTCACATGGTAGCTGCGTGTCGAGTCGATGTCGACCTCCTGAATGAGCGTCAGATCGGGCTGATGCCGCTTCAGCAGCGCAATGTCTCCGTTGATGCAGCTGATGACGCTTTCTTCCGAATTTGCCCATGACTGCGTGCCACCGTCCATGAAAAAGGTATAATCCGGCGTGTATGCGCCAAAGCCGATGTTATAGGTAACGGCGGTATATTCCGTGTCGGTTTTCAGGGTGTCTGACCTGGCCGTGCCGGTTATTTCCAGCGTCCGGTTGTCCTCTATCCGGCTGTAGGTGATCATGACGTAGGACACATATCCCGCCAGAATGAGAACAATTCCGGCAGAAACGCCCAGAACGCTTTTTCCCAGTACTTTCCATTTTCTTCCTTTGGTTTTCTTCTTTTTTTCATCCATTGCTGCCACTCCTTTTTATTCTTTTGTTGATATTCTATCATATTTTTTCGGATTTTTCAATAAAAATATGAAAATAAAACAGCCGCGCATATTTTGGGTATGAACGGCTGTTGCATATTGTCTGATTATTCTGTGGATTGCTCATGCGGCAGGCGCACTGTCATTTAAGCAGTTTGCCGAGCAGCGGTGCGAGGCGCACGTCGTACAGTGTGTAGAAGCCGAGCAGTGCGCTGTCGTACAGGGCAAAGCAGATGTTGGCTGCGATCAGATAAGCTGCCGCAAGCAGCCAGATCGGTTTGTCCGAATCAAATACGGGAATGGCAAATATCAGCTTGGCAAGCAGCACGGAGAGCAGTGCGCCGAGATTAAAGACCAATGCTTTGAGCAGCACCCTCGGCAGCTTTTGGTTGATGCCGTTGAGCCATGGCTGAAGAATGGGATAGTGCCCGAACAGCAATATATAGAAGAGCGCCATCTCCTTGTCCGGGATCAGTATCATTCCCAGCAGCGAAACGGCGGCGAACATCGTGAAAGCCGTTCCTTTGCCGTACTCCCTCACGGGGACGATCAGAATGCCGCCGGCGATCATCGGCGCGGCATAGGTCAGTATTCCCATGAATCCCGTAATAATCATGCCCACAACGCTCAGCGCGGTCAGTATGCCGCAGAGTGCGATTTTCGAGGAGGTTTTTCCTTCATTCATCATCCGATTAGCCCCTTCCTTCTATCTTAGCGCAGTGATTCAGTCTGCGCGTAACATAAAGGCAACACCTGACGGTATCGCGGGTGTTGCCTTCAGTGACTGTCTGTTGTATCGAAAAAATCAGCAGCAGGTGATGAGGTCACCGCCGAAGCATTCGCAGCAGGAATCGGCGCAGAGCAGACCCATACAGGTGGAACAGGGGCCGCATCCGCTGGCGCACGACGAGCCGCCGCTGCCGCCTTTGTAATTGTAGCCGGCAGTCCTTCCGGTGCGCTGCTGGGATACCTGTGTGTAAGCCGCACGGTATTCGGTGTTGTTGGGCGCCTTGTTGACGGCTGTCTGGAAATAGGCGTACGCCTGGTCTATCCATCCTCTGCGGTAGAGCACGCTGCCTTTGAGGAAGTACCATTCGGCATTCCTGCGGGAATTCGGCACTCCGTCGAGCACCATCTCTGCGTCGGTGATTCTTCCGGCACTGAAGAGATTGCGCACGTCGGCAAAATCGGTGTGCTGCGTGCCCTGGAATGAGCCATAGTCGCTGCCGGTCGCGGTCTTTGTGCCTGCATTGGATGTGCCGCCTATCGGGGTGCCGTTTTTGCGTGCGGTGACGATAGCGTCGTAAGCCTCGTTGACCTGCGACATCTTTTCCGCGGCGAGGTCGGCGACGTCGGGTGCGCTGGCGTAGTTGTCGGGATGATACTTCTTGGCGAGATTTCTGTAGGCGGTCTTTACCTCATCGTCGGAGGCGCTGGAGGAAATGCCAAGTACTGCATACGGATCATTCATTTTTCTTCAACTCCTGTGTTTATTTGATTCTTATCTGATTTTCTGTGCCTTTTTTTGTCAGGCGGAAAAAGTGCGCTTCTCTGCGCCTCGGATATGCCGAGGTACATGACGTTGTCGGCGATTGGCTTGAACTGCCCCAAATCAAGCAGCTCGTAATATTTGGCGGCTTCGGAGACCGACATGTTCAGACTGTCGTTGCCGAAGATCCTCGCCTGCTCCCAGCGTTCGGTCTTGCCCGTGGCGTCGTCGGCTGTCAGCCCGAATTTCAGTGCCAGCGGGTTGAAGGAGCCGTCCTTCAGATCGTCCGCGAGATCGTCGAGGGCGTCGATCATATAGATCCACCGTCCCATGAAATACCCGAAATGCTTCAGGATGAGCCTGTCGCTTTCCTTCTGGGAGAGTTTTTCTGCGAACGCCGAAAGCACTTCCGCCGTCGGCTGACAGAGTTCGTCGATGATGATCTCGCCGCTTTCCTTTGCCTTGCGCTCGGCCTCAAACTGCCGCGTTATGTATTCGCTCACCAGAGCGTCTTCCTCCGGGCAGCGTTCAGCGGCCTTTTTTCGCACATGCGAGGCATAGGGCTGCAGCGTGCGGAAGAGCAATCTCTTTCCCCCGGAGGAATCGGCGATGCTGTCCATGAGTTTGTAATAGAACATGATGCCGGTGAGCACCGCGGTGTATCTGAAAGCCTCGTCGCTGCCGGCGCATCTGCCGCATTTTTTCAGGGGATTGACGACGCATCTGCCGGGAACGATGCAGGGCGTTTCGTCGCTGAGGGCAATCATGAGAATCGCCATGAAGGTATAATCGTAATTGAGCAGCAGCCGGGCGGGAATGCCCATCTCTTTGCCGAGGGTCCTGCAAAGCGTGCAGTATACGGCGCGGTAGGTTTCATATTCGCATATTCTCAATTGCGGCTTGTATATGCGTATATATCCGAACACAAAACTGCACCTCAATTTACATTATATAAAATTATTATGGCATATTTTTTGAACGGCTTTATTACGAATATGTAAATATACTACTAATTATTATCACTGCGTCTCATTCATTCACCAGACACAGCGAGGGCGTACCGCTTTCGGAATTGACTTTGTAGATGCGCTGTGAAGCGATGTCTTCGGGATTTTCAAACGCGCTGCCGAATTGGTCCCTGAACCGGTCGTCCACCCGGTAGAGGTAGACGTAGCTGTAATTTCCCTGCGAGAGGATGGACTGCCAGTCCTCGGCGGAAATATCCTTGGTCCAGACGTCTTCGGAATCATACGGCGTTCCGATGCTCCACGGGCTTGCGCTGCCGGCGCTGCCGGCATTGGTGCCCAAAGGGGTGACGGCGTAGCGGAAGAACCAGTATTCCTGCCCGTTTGAATGCTGACAGATAAAATATATCCTGTCCTTCCGGGCGTCGAACGTCGCGGATTTTTCCGTCTGTGCCCATGCCGACGTGAAGGCGAGTCTCACCACTTCTTCCTTTTTGTATCGCATGTACTGCCGCGACAGCCCGAAAACAAAGAAGACGGCGCACAGCAGCGCAATCGGTTTTTTTAGCCCGACAACGGTGCGCCGGAAGAAGGTGACAAAGCCAACGGCAAGGAAGGTAAATGTTCCGACGAACGCCGTTGAAAGATATCTGTTGTATCCGGCAGTGGTCACGGCGTCGCTTTCCGTGTAGGTAAAGAGGTAAAGCGCCAGAAGACCGACGGCGTAGATCAGTACGAACACAAAACAGCCCGACACATAAAACATCATTTTTTTGGCGGACTGCCTGTCCTTCAGCTTCCGGTGCAGATACACCAGCGAAAGCGTCAGCACCGTCAGCCAACCGACATATGTTCCGAAGATGCCGATCGGCTGCTCAAAGATCGCCCGGAAAAAATTCTTCAGGGTGAGATACTGATAGGGAAGGCCCCTCCCATTGGCCAGCGCAAGCAGATTGGCGACGGTCAGGGGCTTTGTGTTCCACGTTTTGGGGGTGTCGGTGCGCGTCAGGTAGACCGACCAGGACGCCTTTCCCACGATCAGTCCAAGTGCTCCCGACAAAGCCAGCAGAAGCGCCTGCACCAGCGGTATGCGGTTCTTTTCCCGTCTCCGCTCGGTCAGCCGGAAGCCCGCGATGATCAGCAGCGCAGCCACCGCCAAAAAAACGCCGATTGCCTTGATCAGACATAATACCGACACGGCAAGGAAGAGGCTGCCGTAGAAGAAGGCGTCGTATTTCTTTTCCGTAAAGCCTGCCGCCAGCAGATAGGCAAACAGGATGCCGAGGAGAATGTCGACGTAAACCGAATTGAAATAAATGAAAATATACTGCGTAAAGAGCAGGGGAACAAACATAAGGAGAAGCATGGCAAAGAAGGCTTCCCGCACGTTTTTGTCCGAAAAACACCCGGGCAGTCGGAGCCACCGTCTTTCCGCCTTTCGGTTCTGTGCGGCAGGGGCGACGGAGAGTCCGCAGCCCGATGCATCGGCGGAAAAGACGCGGAGAAAGGACGCCTGCAAAGAGATGATCAGCCATCCCATGGCGTGATAGATGTGATTCTCACCGAGGCGGCTGCTGAACACCTTCGCGGTAAAATACTGCCACAGGGCGGTGCCGGGGGGATAATCCCTGAAGGAGGTGGTGGCGGCGGAATAATTGCCGAACCTGTCAAAGATAAACATGTTTTTGACGACCAGTCCCCAATGGGAAAACTCATCCCATCCCGCCAGAATCTTGTTGCAATAGACAATGTAGATGATCACGAACATGACAGACCAGCAGATCAATCCCGGTGTCAGGCAATACTGCCGGATGAGGCGCATCATTCTTTCTTTTGCGCCTCCGTCACGCCTTGCTTTCTGGAAGCAGTACAGAAGAAAAACGACGGCTATAACGGCAATGACCTGGATCAGCCGCACGCCGATCAGCAGATTGTCAAACAAAAGCCCCGCAAAATACACCGTCAGAATCACGGAAAAAATGACAGGGGCGAGCACTTCCTCCATCCTTCTTTGAAAGAACACGGCGACACAGCCCGACACGCTGAGCATGCCGATGAAAAACACACAGGCCATTATGACCGAAAGAATCCCATTATCAAGCATACAGAAAACGACCATCCTTTTTGACAGACTCCGGATTATTGGGTATTATATAATAATTTGATGAAAAAGTCAATCATATCCCGCAAGCGGTGGATTATTTTCGGACAAAAATGACTGAATAAATTCTGCACAGTTCCCTACCGAAAGATTTATGATTGACTAACGGGTATCATTGTGGTATAATGCAATCAAATTCTATCCGGAGATGATTGACTATGAATAACAACAATCCACAGGTCATTGTGGTTAACCCTGCGTCCTTTACAAGCCCTAAGAGCAAGCTCGCCGCCCTTCTGCTGTGTTTTTTCCTCGGCATCATCGGCGGGCACTGCTTCTATGTGGGAAAAGTCGGAATGGGATTCCTTTACCTCTTTACCGGCGGCTTGTGCGGTATCGGCGCTATTGTTGATTTTATCAGGATTCTGACAAGCACCTACACCGACGGCAACGGACTTCCGATCAGAAACTGGTAATTATATTCAGAAATCAGCCAAAAGATTTTGACGGCATTACGAAATTCACCCCTTGACAAGCACCCAAAACGGGGGTATAATTCAAGTTACAATTCATTTTTTTTATCACGCGCCTTCGGGAAGAATCATTCAGGCTGCCCTCAGAGAGCGAAGTCCACGGCTGCAAGACTTCGCGGGTGAATGCGGAATGACGGCCGCCCGATCTTTCCGCGAGGAAAAGCGCTCCGGCGACGAGTCGGACGTGCGTCAAGCGTTAATTGACAAAAAGCGGCTTGCGCGTTCCTTCGGAACGCAAGGCAATCAGGGTGGTACCGCGGCTCCGTTCGTCCCTGTCTTTCTTGATGGAAGGCATGGCTGGCGGAGCTTTTTGTATTGCCTGCAAAAAAATCAATTTTTTATGCAAAGAAAGGATTTGACTGAAACAATGGAATGGACAGGACTTAACGAACTGAGAGAAAAATATCTTTCCTTCTTTGAGAGCAAGGGACATCTGCGTCTCCCCAGCTTTTCGCTCATTCCCAAGAACGACAACAGCCTGCTGCTCATCAACTCCGGCATGGCTCCTATGAAGAAGTATTTCACGGGCGAGATCACGCCTCCCCGCAAAAGGGTGACAACCTGCCAGAAGTGCATCCGCACGCCCGACATCGAGCGCGTCGGCATTACCGCCCGTCACGGCACCTTCTTTGAAATGCTCGGCAACTTCTCCTTCGGCGACTACTTCAAGCATGAAGCCACCTCGTGGGCATGGGAATTCCTCACCAAGACGCTCGAAATGGACGTCGACCGCCTGTGGGTTTCCATCTATGAGGACGACGACGAGGCATTCAAGATCTGGACGGAGGAAGTCGGCGTAGCGCCGGAAAGAATCGTCCGTCTGGGCAAGGAGGACAACTTCTGGGAGCACGGCGAAGGCCCCTGCGGTCCCTGTTCCGAGATTTATTTTGACCGCGGCGAGGAATACGGCTGCGGCAAGGACACCTGCGGCGTCGGCTGCGACTGCGACAGGTATGTAGAAATCTGGAACAACGTCTTTACCCAGTTCGATTCCGACGGCAAGGGAACCTACACGCCCCTCGATCACCCCAATATCGACACCGGCATGGGTCTGGAACGTCTCGCCTGCGTGGTGCAGGGCGTGGACAACCTCTTCCTTGTGGACACCGTGCAGAACATCATGAAGCACATCAGTGAAATTGCAAATGTAAAATACGGCGACGATCCCAAGACCGATATTTCCCTCCGCGTCATCACCGACCATATCCGTTCCACCAC
>ONID01000108.1 GCA_900317765.1 uncultured Eubacteriales bacterium
GACGCAAGATTTATTATGAAAAATCTGTAAAAAATTAAACGGAAAATCTATATTATTGCTTTGCAAAATACTTGAAAAGAGTTTTGTATTGTGCTAAAATGAGTGTAATTATAATTTATTCGACGGGTACTTCATTATCTCCCCGAAAGGATTTGATTTCATGAATACAGCTGAACTCAAACAGGCGATCACGCAGGCCAAGAAGGACACCGGAACCCTGGTACTGGCGCACACCTACCAGGATCCCGACATCATTGACATTGCCGATATCACCGGCGACAGCTTCGCTCTTTCCAAGGCGGCCGCCAAAATCCCCGAGGCAAAACGCGTGCTGCTCTGCGGTGTGCGCTTTATGGCTGACACGGTGAAGATTCTGTCCCCTGAAAAGGAGGTTGTTCTCTCCCACCGGCGCGCCACTTGCCCCATGGCGGAGCAGATCGCACCCGAACGCGTGAGAACCTTCCGCGAGGAAAATCCCGACGTCTGCGTCTGCGCTTACATCAATACCTCCACCGAACTGAAGGCAGAGTGCGACGTCTGCGTGACTTCTTCGACAGCGGTCAAAATCGTCTCTTCCCTTCCCTCCAAAAAGGTGCTGTTTATCCCCGATCAGAATTTGGGCGGGTATGTTGCCAAATTTGTGCCGGAGAAGGAAAGCACCCCGGCGCGAAGATCGCCGTTCACCCCGAATGCCGCAGGGATGTCGTTGAGCTGTGCGACTTCATCGGCTCCACCTCCGAAATCATCGACTACTGCAAGCGCGTGAGCGACGACGTGATCATCGCCACCGAACGCGGCGTCTGCGACAAGCTCAGCCGTGATTATCCCGAACGCGGCTTCTATCAGCTGGCGCAGAACAAGCTCACCTGTCCCAACATGAAGATGACCACGCTCCAGAACGTCTATGACGCGCTGCTCGGCAATTTCGGAGACGTCATCGAAATCGAGGAAGAGCTTCGCCTGAGAGCCAAGCGCAGCATTGACAATATGCTCAAATACGGCGGCTGACATTTATTTCATCCTGCCGGATAATATTTCATGTTAAGGAATGACAC
Source organism: uncultured Eubacteriales bacterium (assembly GCA_900317765.1). Lineage (GTDB taxonomy): Bacteria > Bacillota > Clostridia > Oscillospirales > Acutalibacteraceae > RUG762. Next base: position 1,056 of record ONID01000108.1, read on the forward strand.
ATTTCAAATGAAAGACAATTATGATGTAGTGATAGTCGGTTCGGGCGTTTCCGGGCTGTATGCCGCGCTGCAGTTCAGCAAGGACATCAGCGTTCTGGTCATCAGCAAGAGGGAGCTTTCCCTCTCCAACAGCTCGCTGGCCCAGGGCGGCGTGGCTGCCGTCATCGACAAGGACAACGACAATTACAAGCTGCATATCGCCGACACCCTCATTGCAGGCGGCTACAAGAACGACCTTTCCGCCCTCGAAGTGCTTGTCACCGAAGGCCCTTCCGATGTGCTCAAGCTGCGGGAACTCGGCGTGCAGTTCGACAGCGACAGCCAAGGCAATCTCGCTATGACCCTTGAAGGCGGTCACAGCCGTCACAGGATCGCCCACCACAAGGATTCCACAGGGCGCGAGATCGTCAGGCAGCTGCTGGAGCTGGTCGCCGAAAAGCCCAATGTCGAGCTGCTGGAGAACACGCTGCTTTGTTCCCTGCAAAAGGACAGCGGCGGCGGATTCTGGCTGGGTATCATGACGGCGGACGGCGAGATCAGGCCTGTTTTTGCGCCGTATGTGATTTTAGGCACGGGCGGTATCGGCAGGGTGTTCAAGTACACCACCAATTCCGCGATTGCCACGGGCGACGGCATTACCATGGCGTACAACCTCGGCGCAAAGATCAAGAACCTTTCCTATATCCAGTTCCATCCCACCGGATTTGCCCCTCCGGATGACTCGCACGAGCGCTTTCTGATATCCGAGGCGGTCAGGGGCGAAGGCGCTGTGCTGCGCAACGTCAACGGCGACCGCTTTGTGGAGAATTACGATTACCGCGGCGAACTCGCCCCGCGTGATGTGGTCTCCCGCATTATCATTCAGGAAGGCAAGCGTCTGGGCAGCGACAAATTCTACCTCGACATCACACACGAGGCGCCCGATTTTGTTCGCAGTCGGTTCCCGATGATCTATGAGAAATGCCTTGAAGAGGGCATCGACATGACGAAGGACTGGATTCCGATCTATCCGACACAGCATTATCTGATGGGCGGCATCAATGTCGACACCAAGGCGCGCACCAATGTGCCGGGTCTCTACGCGGTCGGCGAGTGCTCACACACGGGCATTCACGGCAAGAACCGCCTCGCCAGCAATTCGCTGCTCGAAGCGCTGGTATTCTCCAGACGTGCCGCGACCGACATTATTCTGAATATCTGCGTCAACGGCAGCGCCAAGCCCAAGGACGAACCAAAAATGCCTTCCAAGGAAGGCAAGCCGCTTCGCAAAGGAATTAAGACAACGATCCGCAATATTTTGCAGGAAGCCCACTTTGTCACGCTCGACACCAATAAGGCCATTGAGAAAATGCCGGTGATCGAGGAGCTGCTCAAAGAGGTCTACGCTGACGATTTAGCTATGAGCAAGGATCTGATCGAAGCCCGCAGCGCGGTGACGGTCGCCTATATCGTTCTCAATGAAGACATTGAAAACGCCAGGAACAACACTGATTAATAACTGACTGGGAGAGGTTTTTGATTTATGGTATTGGATTTTTATTTGGATGATCTGATTAAGAACGCCCTCAAAGAGGACATCAATTATATTGATACAACCGCCGACCTTGTCATTCCCGAGGAACAGCGGGGGCAGGCTTATTTCGTGGCGAAGGCTTCGGGTGTGCTCTGCGGAATCGACGCGGCGATGAGGGTCTTCAGGCTGCTGGACGACAGCTTTGAATGCACTGTTCATTTCCACGACGGCGACAGGCTCGGCAAGGGCGACATTATCTGCGAATTCTCCGGCAACATGCGCCGCATGCTCAAAGGCGAACGCACCGCGCTCAATCTTATTCAGCACATGTCCGGCATTGCCACCGAAACCGCCCGCTGTGTGGAGATCGTCAAAGGCACCAAAGCCGCCATCACCGACACACGCAAGACCCTCCCGGGACTCCGCGCCATACAGAAATACGCCGTCACGGTCGGCGGCGGCAAGAATCACCGTTACAATCTCAGCGACGGCGCAATGCTGAAGGACAACCACATCGACGCATGCGGCGGCATTGCGGGTGCGGTGTCCACTCTGCGCGACAAGTTGGGTCATATGGTCAAGATCGAGGTGGAAACGCGCAACCTCGATGAGGTAAAGCAAGCCCTCGAATCAGGCGCAGACATCATCATGCTCGACAACATGGACTGTGACACCATGACAAAGGCGGTCGGACTGGTCGGCGGCAAAGCGCTGCTCGAAGCCTCCGGCGGTATTACCCACGACACGCTGCGTGAAGTCGCCGAGACAGGGGTTGATATCATCTCCATCGGTGCTCTCACCCACTCCGTACAAGCGTTTGACATTTCCATGAGAATCTCTTGAATCAGCGTTGAGTTTGGAGTGTTGAGTTTGTGAGAAAAACAAAATCCGATACAAAAAAGCAGGATGCTTCCTTCATTGGAGCAAGATTGAAAGAGGTACGCAAGAGCGCGGGCTTTTCGCTGCAGGAGGTCGCCGAAAGACTCAACCGGGACTACGGTTCGAACATCAACAAAGGCATGATCTCCAAGTATGAAAACGGCATACATGAGCCTTCCGCCGGAACGATACATTGTCTTTCCAATATATTCGGAGTCTCCGCCAGTTACCTGATGTGCAAAACCGACGTGCCAAATGATGAGGTTTATTGCGAAGAATCAGCAGACACAGGCCATATGATCAAGATCTATTCCCGCTACAATCCGATTGACGGAGGAAAACTCGAAAAAGGTTCGGTTGAGTTTATTCCGTCCAGCTGGATTGCCGGAGGACACGAATTTTTCGGGCTGCGCATCAACGGCAGCGAGCTCGCACCAAGATACTACGACGGCGACGTAATCATTTTTGAGAGACGAAGCAAGGTCCCGAGCGACAGCGTCGGCCTGATCAGCATGGGCAAAAACGACGCCTTTCTCTGCCACATTGTCAGAAAACGCAACGGAAAGGCAATCATCCCCCTCGACAGACGAATCAAAGAGACCTTTTACACCACCGAACAGCTGGAAGAATCCGACGTTCACATCATTGGCGTCGCCATTCAGGTGCGAAGGATGGAATAGCTTTTTACATACAGAATCCCCCGTTTGTGATGATGAAATACAAACGGGGGAGAATTTTTATTATTCAAAAATCAGACCATTGCCTTTTTGATGGCGTCGAGCAGGTCGGCGTATGTCTCATAGGCGGGAACATCGGGGTTGTCGGCTATGATCTTCTCGGTGCTGCGGAAGAGGAATCCCGCCTTGCTCGCTTTGATCATGCCGAGATCGTTGTAGCTGTCGCCGCTCGCAATGGTGTCGTAGCCGATGGACTGCAATGCCCGAACAGTGGTGTATTTGGAATTTTCCACGCGCATTTTGAAGCCGGTGACTTCGCCCGCGTCGGACACTTCCAGCGTATTGCAGAAGATGGTCGGCCAGCCCAGCTTTTTCATGAGCGGTGTGGCAAACTGGTTGAATGTATCGCTGATGATGATGACCTGTGTGAAGGAGCGCAGCTCATCGAGGAATTCCTTCGCTCCTTCCATCGGCTCGATGGTGGCAATGACATCCTGAATTTCCTTCAGCCCAAGACCGTGCTCTTTCAGAATCTCGATACGATAAGCCATCAGCTTGTCATAATCCGGCTCGTCACGGGTGGTCTTTTTCAGCTCCGGAATACCTGTCGCTTCGGCAAAGGCTATCCAAATTTCGGGCACCAATACGCCCTCCAAGTCAAGGCATGTAATATACATTTTTATTCGTCCCTTCAGTGTTTTAGCAGTTTCAAGTGATATTATATCATTTAAAGATTTGTTTGTCAATGAAAAATCCCTCTCTGCGCGTACAAATCGCACAAAGGGGGATTTGACTTTTTGTTTAGTTTAACGTGATTATAAGTCGGACAGAATAATGATCAGTCGTCCATCACTTCATTGCTTTGCGGATATTCGGTAAAATCATACACTGTTTTGCCGTCATCCGTCTGATTATTTACCGTGCCGTCTTTCAGACTGATAAACGGACTCCATTTCAGTTCCTGCCCGTCACTGTCTGTGATCACGATCTCCGCGTCGCTGAACAGATCGCCGTAATTGCACTGCAATACAAACGGCACTCCGCGTTGGTTTGAATAAATCGGAGTTCCTTTCCGTACCGGTGTGAATGAATCTTCCTCCATGCTCAGTTCGTACACATCTACATGCGCCTCGGGATCGGCGGGAATAATCAGATAGATTTCCGTTCCCATCGATGTGGAAATAATGTATTCATCGGGAATCTTCTTCATGAAGGAAAACCGTTTCAGAAGATCGGCGCTCTTGAAAATCCGGTTGTAATACTTCCGGTTCTTCTTCATCCCCGAGAATGCATCGTAATCATAATTCACATAATACACACCGCACATACTGCCTTCATCCGATAATACTTCCCTGTCGGGAACGTCCGGGTTCCATTCTGACGCCTTGCTTTTTCCCGATACGTCATCGACCGAACCCGAAGCGTCTTTTCCACAGGCAACAAGCGTCATGAGCAGCGCCGCGGTCAACAGCAGTGCGATAAGCTTTGATTTCATTGCAATACACCTCTTTCGGATATTATATGCTGCGTGCGAAAGGGTTTATTTGAAATAGGGCGCGAGCTTGATGGTAATCAGCACAAATACAACCACGGACAGTATCGCAAAGATAAGCGATACCCAAGCGGCAATCGACTTGGGATATTGTTTGATGGCCAAGGCTGAAATCAGAACCGGAACAGCTAACATCCACCATGAGAATACCCATCTGTCTGCAATGAAAGCGACCGCAAACAGGATGATCCACATTAATATAACAATGCCAATGGAAATAAAAGCAGACTTGCGAGCCGTCCTTTTAACGACATCTCCACTCTGATCTGGGATCAGAGCCACGGGAGCATAGTCAAAAGCAGCAGGAGCAGAACCTGTATTGGTTTCAGTAACAGTCTGCTGTGACGCAGCACCGGCTGCCTGAACAGGATTGGCTGTCTGAACAGGAGCAGCAGCCTGAACGGGAGCAGCAGCCTGAACAGGAGCAGCAGCCTGAACGGGAGCAGCAGCCTGAACAGGAGCAGCAGCCTGAACAGGAGCAGCAGCCTGAACGGGAGTGGCTGTCTGAACAGGAACAGCAGCCTGAACAGGATTGGCGGTCTGAACAGGAGCAGCAGCCTGAACGGGAGCAGCAGCCTGAACGGGAGCAGCAGCCTGAACGGGAGTGGCAGCCTGAACGGGAGTGGCAGACTGAACGGGAGTGGCAGACTGATAAGCAGAGGCATACGGTACCTGTGGCTGGAATGATACATTCTGCTGCGGAACGCCTGTCGGAACGAGTTTGCTTCCTTTGCGTGCGCCGACAATAATCAATACGATACCCAATATCAGGAAAATGCCAAAAAAGATATATGCCGGAATAAGATCGGCATGATCAACATCATCTGAAGCACTCCCTCCTACATAAAGAACAAATTCCATAAATGCGTTGATCAATGTGAGAATGATACCGATCACCAACGCGGCAATCTGACCGCCCGAACGCTTTCTGATGAAAATCTGCTGCGCTGGCGGAACATATGAAGGTGAAGTATTGACGGGATAAGTATAGGGCTGCGTCATAGGCTGTACCTGAGGAATCGGCTGCGTCTGAGTCATCGGCTGCGTTTGAGAAATCGGCTGCTGAGCAGCGATGGGAGCCGTCTGATTCTGGTCAAACTTGGGCAGTTCGACAGTAGGCAGTTCCTGAATGGAATCAAGAGACGGTACACCGAAGTTGTCGGGCGTTGGATTGTTGTTCATAAAATTTTGACTTCCCTTCATTCGTATTATCACAAATTTATGAATTTATTAATATTGATATTCATTAATAAATTACATATTATTATGATAAAACATTTTTAATAGTTTGTCAATAGAAAAATGGTATCTCCATGAACGGCGGTCGTACCATTAAAAATATAAATTATTTATAAAATGATAAAAAATCTGTCACTAATAGCTATTGCATTCATGGAGAATTTAAGCTACAATATATAAGTATATTTGTATTTATGAAGAGGTGTTTGTTTTCGTTGCAAAACATACAGGAGATTTATTTGGACAACAGTGCAACCACAAAACCATGTCCGGAAGCAGTGACAGCTGTCAATGACATGCTGCTGCAATACTGGGGCAATCCCAGTTCCACACACGCAAAGGGCAATGAGGCGGCACTCAGGATCCGGGAAGCAAGGCGTTCGGTCGCTTCGGCTGTTTCGGCCGCTCCCGAGGAAGTGTTTTTTACATCCGGAGGAACCGAAGCCAACAATATCGCCGTTTTCGGCGCCGCGGCAAAAAACAGACGCAACGGCAGACGCATTGTCACCACAGCCATAGAACACTCATCTGTTCTCGACAGCGTCGCGGAGCTGGAAAAACAGGGGTTTGAGATAATCCGACTCACTCCCGATACACACGGGCATATTTCACAGGAGCAGATCGCAGAGGCGGTCAATGCCGAAACCATACTTGTCACCATGATGATGGTCAACAACGAGGTGGGCAGCATTCTTCCCGTGGAAGCAGCTGTCAGAGCCGCCCGAAGGAACGCTCCCAGAGCGATCGTGCACTGCGACTGCGTTCAGGCATTCGGCAAAATTCCGATCAATGTCAGAAAGCTCGGCGCAGATATGATCACTGTTTCCGCACACAAGATACACGCGCCAAAAGGCGTCGGCGCCCTTTACAAACGCAAAGGGCTGAATATCCCTTCACTCACCCACGGAGGACATCAGGAGGATTCATTCCGTCCCGGCACCGAGGCGGCCCCGCTTATCGCGGGATTCGGTGCAGCGGTAGCCATTGCCTGTGACAAGGCGGGTATGAGTGATCGATACCAGAAGGTCAAAGCGCTGAGAGATTACACCGTCGGCAGACTGCGAGAGATCGGCGGCATTGTGATCAACAGCCCGGAGGACGCCCTGCCCTACATCATCAATTTCAGCACCTGCCGCGTCAAAGCGGAAACAATGCTCAACTTTCTCTCCGATCGGGGGATTTACGTTTCCGGCGGCTCCGCCTGCGC
>ONID01000040.1:0-17750 GCA_900317765.1 uncultured Eubacteriales bacterium
CTACATCATCAATTTCAGCACCTGCCGCGTCAAAGCGGAAACAATGCTCAACTTTCTCTCCGATCGGGGGATTTACGTTTCCGGCGGCTCCGCCTGCGCAAAGGGCGAACCGAGCCACGTCATCAAGGTGCTGCAGCTTTCCCGTGACGCAGCAGACAGCGCTATCCGCGTGAGCTTCTGCTCCGCCAATACCTGCCGGGACGCTGACCTTCTCGCCGACGCCGTCGCGGAAGGAATTGAAAAGCTGGCGCATTTTGCTTAATGTTAATTTATTTAGATTGTAAAACAAAAAAAGAAAAAAGCATAGCGCAGCACTAACAAGCGAGCGTATGCGAGCGTGGGAGTCGAGGGGGTCTGGACCTCCTCGCGGGTGCAGGGCAGGGCCCTGCCGGGGGATGTTTGCGGTGTAACCGTGCAACGCACCACGATAACCAACAGACCCGGGCGCAACAGATGCAGTGAAAATAAAAGGATATCCTTGCCCCGAAAGGAGAAAAGTCTCTGTTTTCAAATACTGTAAAGCTCCCGATTTACGCTATTCTTACACTTTTACAATCACCTCGCTAATTTATTTTGTAGGAGGAACGAAAACCCTTGCATGAAATCATTCTGATCAAAAACGGCGAGCTTGCTCTGAAGGGACTCAACCGGAGGAGCTTTGAAGAAACGCTCGTCAAAAACATACAGCGCGCTGCCGCGCCTTATGGTGGCGTGAAGGTCTGGCGCTCTCAATCAACCATGTTCGTCACACCGCTGGACGGCACTGACATTGAGGATGCTGTCGCCGCCATTTCAAAGGTGTTCGGCATAGCCGCTCTCAGCAGAGCAGCCGAGGTGCCGAAGGACATGGACGAGATCCTCCCCGCGGTGTGCGAATATCTCGGCGATGAGCTGAACGACGCAAAGACATTCAAGGTCAACGCAAAGCGCGCCGATAAGAAGTTCCCGCTGAAAAGCCCGGAAATCTGCGCGATTGTAGGCGAATACATCTTAGAGCATTTTCCACACCTGACAGTGGACGTGCATGAACCAGACCTGATCGTGACGGTGGAAATCAGAGACACATCGGCATATCTTCACAAGCAGCCCATCAAAGGCGCAGGGGGACTTCCCGTAGGAACGGGCGGACGTGCCTGTGTGATGATCTCGGGCGGCATCGACTCCCCTGTCGCTTCGTGGATGATGGCCAAACGCGGTCTTCAGCTTTCGGCGGTCAACTTCGCCTCTCCCCCTTACACCAGTCAACGTGCCGAGGAAAAGGTGAAGGATCTGCTTGCCAAGGTATCGGAATGGTCAGGTGAAATCCGTCTGCACATCGTTCCCTTTACCGAAATTCAGGAAGCCATCCGGGATTACTGCCCGGAGGACATGCTCACCGTCATCATGCGCAGGTACATGATCAAGATTGCCCAGATCATCGCACGCAGCGACAACGCGCTTGCTCTGATCAGCGGCGAGAGCGTGGGACAGGTGGCAAGTCAGACACTCAGGGCTCTCGAATGCACCGACGCGGCAGCGGATATGCCCATTCTTCGTCCGGTCATCGGCATGGACAAGGAAGAGATCGTTACTATCGCCCGCATGATCGACACCTTCGACATTTCCATCCAACCCTTTGAGGACTGCTGCACGGTGTTTACCCCCAAGCACCCCAAGACAAAGCCCATCCTCGAAAAGATCATACAGGCGGAAAAAACGCTTGAAAGCGACGAAATCAATGTAGCCGCCATGATAGAAAAGGCAGTCAGAGACACAAAGCTCACTGTGATTACTCCCGACAGATAAGGAGGTCGATTCAATCAATGACGCAGTTTGAAATATCCGCCGCTCTTGTATCGGCGCTGAAAAAACGGGGCTTGAAAATCGCCTCGGTCGAATCCTGCACGGCAGGTCTTCTTTCAAAAATAATCACTGACGCACCTGGCTCTTCCGACGTATTTGATTTGGGAATTACCACTTATTCCAACGCAATGAAGACAAAAATGTTAGGTGTTCCGGAAGAAATCCTCGCATCCCACGGAGCAGTTTCTCCCGAAACCGCAAAGGCGATGGCGGAAGGCATCCGCAAAGTGTCAGGCGCGGATATAGGCGTTGCAACCACCGGCATTGCCGGGCCCGGCGGCGGGTCTTATGAGAAGCCGGTGGGTCTGGTTTATACAGCGATTTCCACCGCCGACCGCACCGAGGTCACCCGTCTGCTGATCGACCAACCGGGAGCCGACAGGAATTACATCCGGAACGCGGCTGCCGAAACCTTACTGATAAACGTAATACATATGCTCGAAAATTGTGAGGTAAAATGATATGGCAAAAACAAACCCTGAAATTGACTTGAACGCCCTCGCGGAGGAACAGTCTGAAAAACCCGCAAAAAAGAAGAAAAACAAACGGAAGATGGACCCTGTCAGCAAGGTCATTCTGGTCATTTCCATCATCGTATTCTTAGGCTCAGGCGGATATCTTGTCTACAAGTATTTCGGTGAGCCGCTGCTCGAACAGATGGAGCTGGCCTCCTACAAGAAGGACTACCACAGCGAGGAACCATCCACTGCCGACAATGGCGTATGGAACAACGAGGAGCAGGAAAAAGAAGAGGAACGGCTTTCTGACGGAACGCTTGCCTCTTTTAAAACAATCCGGGAACTCAACAGCGATGTTGTCGGCTGGATCAATGTTCCCAACACCCTTGTCGATTATCCTGTCGTACAATCGAAGGACAACTATTTTTATCTCAAACACAACGTCAACAAAGAGTACAACGGCTCGGGCTGTCCCTTCCTCGATTACAGGAACAGCGTAAAGCCTGACTCCGACACGAGGAGCTTGATTATTTACGGACATCACCGCCGCAACGGCACCATGTTTGCACAGCTCACGAACTACAACGACGTCGATTTCTACAAGGAAAACCCGGTCATTCGCTTTGACACGGTTTATGAACGCGGGGAGTGGATCGTCTTCTCCAACTTCCGTGCTACCACTTCATGGGCGACCGGAACACCCTTCAATTACATCCGTACGGAATTTAAGGACGATGCGGATTTCCTGAAGTTTGTCGATGAAATCAAGAAACGGTCACTCATCACGACGCCTGTCGATGTGCGGGGAGACGATCAGATTTTGCTTTTGTCTACCTGTTCCTATGAAAAAAACAACTGGCGCATGATTATTGCCGCTCGGCGTGTCCGAAAAGGCGAAAATAAGATAGACGTAAGTTCTGCGGTCAAGGCGGCTCATCCCCTTATGCCATAAGAGAGGCGGCATTCAATGTCAACCGGCATCATCTGGTACAAGACCCAGCCCGACAGCCGCAGAGCTGCCGCTGTAACCGATCTGCTGACCGACTACTGCGGAGCTGTACGCAGCCACGATGTGACTGTCCATCCAAACCGCATAGCACCGCTGATCCGCAACATTCTCTTCCGATGTGAAAACGTCATTATTATCGGCGGTGCGGAATGTCAGCGAAAAGAGGATAACATCGTCTTCATTCTGTCCCGTGCCTTGGGAATTCCTCTCGAAACAAAATACAGAAGCCGCTCACGTTATTGTTTCGACAGAATGAGAGGAACGCGGCTTCCGTCGTTGGCTGGTTCGGTCATCTTCCCCTCACATCAGGGCGGTGTGGAAGGTATCCTTCTCATGTCCGGTCATCAGAGCATCATTGTGCTCCCCGCCAATTACCGCCTGCTGACAGCCGCAGCGGTTGGAATGAGAGAATTCTTTATTCCGGAGGTCACTCGCCGCCGTCGTGCTTCCGCTGAAAAGACGCTTCCTGAAATACGGCAGAAAGACTACGAAAAATTCAAGAGAAGTCCAAAACCTGCTCCCGTAACGCGGGAATACAATGAGTATCAGCTGATAGAAACCATGGAAAGGGCTTCACGGCGTGCGGCTGAAGATTCTCCTGACAATACGGCTTTCGACTATATGTATGATGACGAAAACCGCGGTGGAGCATAAGATTTTTGGTATTATTTCATTCACATTGAATAAACCAAATAATTTTAGTACGTACAAATATTTGATTTATAGTTCAGAAACAGCGAGGTGATAAACAATGTACAACAGACAGAAAACCTGGGTGAGAGTGGTGGCGATCATCCTTGCCGGAATGATGGTTGTCGGCATACTGGCTGGCGCACTCTACAGCATCTTCTGATAATTACACAAAATTCGCTTATTACTTAAATCAATTGTAAAAATACAATGAACATTCAGTGAATTTATTTATCAACACTGGAAATTCGACAAATTATTAAGTATAATGTACATTAGTACGTGAGTGTACTGCTTTAAGTTTATTTTGTAATCTTATTATTTAATTGGTGGTGCTATTTATGTTGTTAAATCAAAGATTAAAGCATTTCCGGACAACGTCCGGACTGACTCAGCAGCAGGTAGCGGACGTTTTAGGACTCGACCGTTCTACCTATGCTTATTATGAGTCAGGTAAGACAACTCCTGACATCAAGTCCGTCAATAAGCTGCTGAAGATCTTTAACATCAGCTATTACGAGCTTATGGAAGAGCAGGATCCCACAACTGTCAATGTTGCTAATGACGACTCGCAGGACGACGAGGAAGACAAACTCCATATCTATGATCTTTCCAAGCCCGAGAAGAGACTTGTCATTTATTTCCGGGTGCTCTCTCCCAACCAGCAGAAGGATTTGCTGAAGTCCATCTCCCCCGAAGCATTTGAAGGTCGCAAAAAGCGCCGTAAGGCTTCTGAAGATGATGATGACTAAGCTTCTGGTCAGATGCAGAGTTGATCTGAAATAATATTGGATAACGCGTTAAAAGCGGATGGAGCTTTTTCTCCACCCGCTTTTGATATTTTATTGTCTGCTTTCAGACATTCCCTGTGTTCAGGTATTTTTTCAGGGAAGCGGAAACAAGATTGACAATGATTCCGTTCAGAAATCCCGTAGCTGTTCCCACAGCCAGTAAAAGAGGAAGCAGCCACAGCACTTCCGGCGTACCGGTTACAAGGGACGCCACGGCGACCTGTGCCGCCATGTGTGCCGCGCCACCGGCACAGCTGATGCCTGCCGGTGAAATGGATTTGCATCTGCAAACCAGCACCATGACGAGCAGACTCACTGTCCCTCCCGCTATCGAATAGGCAAAGCCGCCTATTCCAGAAAAAAGCAAAGAAGTCATTGTGACCTTGGTTATCATGATTCCGGTGGCTAAGCCGTCCGAATGCAGCAGAACAAGCGCTGCCAGCACCGCTATATTGCCAAGTCCTAATTTGATTCCTGCGATAGGCGGGACAATGGGAATCAGGAATTCCACATATCCCAACAAAATCGCCAGTGCTGCCAGCAAAGCAGCTACCGCGGTATTTTTGGTTCTGTTTTCTATATGACACTCCCCCCTTATTTATTATTTTCTATTGTAAATGATTTCCCGATAAAAAGCAACTGCCGAGGCGATCTGAATGAGATTTTTTGAATCAGTCAATAAAAAACGCATGATCAGCGGCTCAATACTGATCATGATAATCATTGCAACCATATCCTTTATCCTCGCACGCTCCGAAAAACAACCGCTTGCCGATACCCGCTTTATGCTCGACACGGTATGCACTATCACCCTCTACGATTGGAACGGAGACGGAAACGCCATTCTTGACGAAGCATTCGGTGTTTGTGCCCAATATGAAAAAATGCTCAGCACATCCGTCAAATCCAGCGATATTTATAGAATCAATCACAGCAACGGCAAGGCTGTCAACGTATCAAGCGAAACATCGGCACTTCTTACACGGGCCATACATTACTGTGATCTCACCGGAGGAGAATTTGACATCACCATCTACCCGGTGAAAACGCTCTGGGATTTCAGCGGAGATCATCCGGCTTTGCCGGACAGAGACTCGCTTGCAGAGGCAGTCGCAAATGTCGATTACACCAAAATCAACATTGACGGCACAATTGTTTCCCTGCCCAAGGGAATGGGCATAGACCTCGGGGCAGTTGCCAAGGGTTATATCGCCGACCGTGTCAGGGAATATCTGCAAACAAAAAACGTCACCTCCGCCATTATCGATCTCGGAGGCAACGTTTACGCGCTCGGAAAAAAAAATGACGGCAGCTTATGGCGGATAGGCATACGGAAGCCCTTTTCCGACCGTGAAGCGGACGTGGTAGAAACCGCTGATTGCTCGGTGGTAACATCAGGTGTTTATCAAAGGTACTTCAAAGCGAACGGAAAGCTGTATCATCATATTCTCCGTTCATCAGACGGGATGCCATGCGACACCGGTCTGTACTCCGTGACGGTAATCGCGGAAAGCTCGGAACAGTGCGACGCCCTCTCGACGGTTTGCATGCTTTCAGGATATGAAAAATCGCTTCGTCTGCTGTCAGAATATCCGGATTTGCGGGCAGTATTCATCACCTCCGACAATCAGCTGCTCTATTACACCCCATGATTAAAACGAAAAATCCGCAGGCGCCTGCAATACAGGCTCAAAAACTCCCGCGGATTCATAATGCCCTGTTTCAAAAATATCCCCAGTCCATTATTGAAATCAATATTATGAAATCATCAGCAAACCATCAGCATGCATTCTGTACTTCGTCATCCACATCCATAGTTTCCAATGCATAAAGCTCGTCAATCGGAATTTCAAGCACATCGGCAAAAATCTGAACCTCATAGTCATAAACCGAACGCAGCTGATTCTCAATCTTGCTGATGGTGGCAACCGAACGTTTGACTCCCTTCTCCTTACAGAGCTGGCTGAATTCTGTCTGAGAGATATTTTTGCTGTTTCTCAGGCTCTTGAGCTTTGGCCCCACAACATTCAATACACCGCACCCGTCCTTATAGTACATAGTAAACCCGCCCTTTCTAAATTAGAAGTTGATGATCAGGAAAACACGCTGAATTGATAACAAAATCATATAAAACTTCCAAATATTTACAATTCAGAAAATTTTTGTGAAAGTAAAGTATCATTTGTTTTAATTCTAACATTTTTCTCACCATAAGTCAATAGGAATATGAAAAAAAATGCGGTTTTACTGCTAAATTAATAAAAAATATAAACATTCATTTACTGTATAACGGTTTCATAACATTATCATCACAATGTTGCGTTGTCTGTTTTCAGGAAAGTTTTTTCTGTACGCTGCTATCTATGCGGATAACAGAAAAACAATTCCAATGAGAATGTCTCTTTTTCACGGTGGAAATGACCAAAATGATTTCATTTGGAAACATTTAATACAATCGGTAAATGAAGAAAAAACACTTGATTTTTTACAGAATACATGATAAAATAATGTTTAAGCAATAAAATACCTGTCTAAAAGCAATGAAAGCATTTCAGTAACCGCTGCATCATTACCCTTACAGAGAGAGAATGTCATGGCTGCAAACATTCCCGGGAGCTTCTGCGGTGAATTTCGGTGCCGGAGCTTATTTTTCGACCTGTTCTCTTCCGGGACAGCAAGGGAAATACGTCTGTCCCCGCGTTAACGGGACTTAATGAGGGATTTTTCACCGGGCTTTTCGCTTACGGGAAAATCCGAATTTGGGTGGTACCGCGAGATTTCGTCCCAGGGGGCGAGGTCTTATTTTTTTGTGTATAATTTTATTTCTTGACAACGGGTATTGCAAAAAACAAGGAGGAACATGCAATGGAGAAAAAGATTGCAGAAATTATCGGAAAATTCACCGAAGCTGCCAAGGACGCTTCCGACTCCGCTTCCGTTGAGAAGCTGCGCGTCGCTTTTCTCGGCAAAAAGGGCGAAATCGCCGAGCTGATGAAGGATCTCAAATCTGCTCCCGCCGAGCAGAAGAAGGAATTCGGTCAGAAGATCAACCTGCTGAAAAAGGACGTGGAGAGCAGACTCTCTGACCTTACCGCCGCTATCGAGCAGAAGGAGCTGGAGGCGCTCATCAACAGCGCAGAATGTTACGACGTCACCATGCCTTCCGGTGTAGAGACAGGCTCCTATCACCCCATCACCCTCGTGCAGCGCGAGCTGGAGGAGATCTTCGCCTCGATGGGCTTCACCGTGGAGGATTACGACGAGATCGTGGACGATTACCACTGCTTCGAGGCACTCAACATCCCCAAGCATCACCCCGCCAGAGATATGCAGGACACCTATTATCTCGACAACGGTCAGCTGCTCAAAACACACACCTCCGCCGCGCAGAACGCCATTATGCGCAAATACGGCGCTCCGCTGCGCGCTATCTTCCCCGGCCGCTGCTTCCGCAACGAGGCGATTGACGCCTGCCACGAAAACACCTTCTTCCAGATGGAAGGCATCATGATCGACAAGAACATTTCCATCTCCAACCTCATCTACTTCATGAAGACCATGCTCTCCGAGGTCTTCGAGCGCGATGTGCAGGTCAGACTTCGCCCCGGCTTCTTCCCCTTCGTTGAACCCGGCTTTGAGCTGGACATCAGCTGTCAGGTCTGCGGCGGCACCGGCTGTCCCTCCTGCAAGAATTCCGGCTGGCTGGAGCTTTGCCCCTGCGGTATGATTCATCCCAACGTGCTGATCGCCGGCGGCATCGACCCCGAGGAATACACCGGCTTCGCCTTCGGTCTGGGTCTGACACGTCTTGCCATGATGAAGTACGGCGTCAAGGACATCCGCACCTTTAACAGCGGCAATCTCAAAGCGCTCTCGCAGTTCGAGAGTCTTTAATTCACGAATATCCAAAGGAGGTAAACTATCGTGCTGGTATCAATGAACTGGATACGCGATTTCGTTGACCTGGACGGTCAGGACATCGACGCACTGATTCACAGATTCACACTTTCCACCGCCGAGGTCGAGGAAGTGTTCCATTACGGCAGGGAGACAAGCAATGTCGTCATTGCGCAGATCCTTTCCATCGAAAATCACCCCAATTCCAAAAAGCTCCATCTGCTCAAGGTGGACGCGGGCGATCAGGTCTATGACTGCGTCTGCGGCGCGCCCAACGTGCGCGAGGGCATGAAGGTCGCATTCGCCAAGGAGGGCGGCTGCGTCAACGGCTTTGCCATCAGCAAGGCCACCGTCGCCGGATACGATTCCTACGGCATGTGCTGCTCCGAGGCGGAGCTCGGCATCTCCGCCGACAATTCCGGCATCATGGAGATCACCGACGACTACCCGCTCGGCACCGACCTCAAATCGGTCTACGCCATCGAGGACACTGTCTTTGAGGTGGACAACAAATCCCTCACCAACCGCCCTGACCTCTGGGGTCACTACGGCATTGCAAGGGAATTCGCAGCGCTCACCGGTCAGCCCTTGAAGCCCATCGACCGCGTGGACACCTCCGTTTACGCTGATCTTCCTGCTGTCGAGATCGACATTCAGGACCCCGAACACTGCTACCGCTATTCCGGCATGAAGGTGGACAAATGCACGCCTTCGACCGCCGCAAGGTGGACTGCGTGGAGATCAAGCGCTTCGATCAGCCCTTCAAATTCAAGACCCTTGACGACAATGAGAGAAACATCGACGAGAACACCCTCATGATCTGCTCCAAGGGCGAACCGGTCGCTATCGCCGGCATTATGGGCGGTCTGGACTCCGAGATCGAGGACGACACCACTTCCCTGCTGCTCGAATCGGCGAACTTCGACGGCGTTTGCATCCGCAAGTCCTCCCAGCGTCTCGGTCTGAGAACCGACGCGAGCATGCGTTATGAGAAAATGCTCGATCCCGAAATCACCAATATCGCCATCGAGCGATTCCTCAAGCTCCTCTTTGACATCGATCCCGACGTGCAGGTCATCTCTTCCCTCTCCGACAGCTACGTGCATCATTACGACAACATCGAGCTGACCTTTGACAGAGCCTATGTCGACCGCTACACCGGCATCGAAATCAGCGACGAACAGATTATCAGCACCCTCACCGCGCTCGGCTTCGACGTTAAGCAGGACGGCACGACCTTCGACGTAAAGGTTCCCTCCTGGAGAGCCACCAAGGACGTCACCATCAAGGCGGACATCATCGAGGAAATCACCAGAATCTACGGCTACGACAATTTCAAGATCACCACTACGCTCAGCCCGCTGCGCCCTGTCCGCAGGAGCGTCATCAAGAGCGACGAGTACTACGCAAAGGATCTGCTCGTGGAGAAATTCAAGCTGCACGAGGTTCATTCCTACATCTGGGCTGACTCCAAGAAATTCGGCGAGCTGAATATTGACGTGGAGGACAACGTCAAGCTCATCAACTCCATCAACCCCGATCACGTCGTGCTGCGCAACTGCATGGTGACGACACTGCTCACCGTGGTCAACGAAAACAAATCCTTCGGCGCGGAATACGGCGTCTTTGAGATTGCGAGAGTCATCGACGGCACTCGCGAGGACGGCACCTGCAACGAGCGCAGGAAGCTCGGCATTGTGCTCTACAGCCGCAAATGCAGCGAAAAGACGCTCTTCTTCCGTCTGCGCGACATCATCTCCCTCTTTGTCGCCAACCTCAGACACAAGGCGGTGAAATTCGCCCATACCAATGCGAGCCACAACTGGCAGCACCCGGTCAACACCGCGGAAATCACCGTGGACGGCGAGAATCTCGGCTTTATCGCCACACTGCACCCGCTGACCGCCATGAAGATTGACAAGAAGGCGGCGATCGTCACCGCAGAAATCGACATGGACAGCTTCACAGCCATCGGTAAGGACGATCTGAGCTTCGTCGAGCCTTCCAAGTTCCCCGGCATCGACATCGACCTCACCATCCTGAGAAATCCCGACGTGACCTACAGCAAGGTCGAGGAAATCATCAGGGACAACGGCGGACAGTATCTCAACTCCGTCAGCGTCACCGATATCTACGACGGCATTATCAGCAGCATAACCCTGCGCCTCTGCTTCTCCTCACCGGAAAAGACCCTTTCCATGACCGAGATACAGGAAGTCGTCTTCGGCAATATCGTCCCCGAGCTTGAAAAAGCAGGCATTCTTCTGAAGAAGTAATCTCTCTTTCCAGCTTTCAAAGCGTATATATTCAAAAATCACAGTGAAAGGTTCTGCCGGTCACTGTGATTTTTGCTTTGCGGCGCACGCAAAGCAAAAGCCTCCGTATCAGAACATCAACGGAGACTTTTGTTTTGCTATTTATTTTTGAGGAGGAGAGATATAATCATTTTCAAATGCAACAGTCGCTTATCAATTCCTGTTTACATTTATATAATATACCTTATTTGCGGTATATATGTTAAATAATTTTTACTAAATTGATAACAATTACAAAAATCAATAAAAATCCTCCCGATTTCTATGCAAGATACGGGAGGATTTGGCAATCAGTGATTAAAATTCGTCGACGGCTTTTCCATTCATAATTTTTTCGAATTTATCGCCGCTCATCTTTTCGTTCTCGATGAGGTACTGGGCGACCTCGTGCAGCTTATCGACGTGCTGCTTGAGAATAGTGCCCGCCTTATTGTAGCCCTCGGCGATCAGTGCGCGCACTTCGTTGTCGATCTCCTTGGCGATCTCGTTGGAGTAGTTGACGGTGTGACCGAAGTCGCGGCCGAGGAACACTTCATCGCTGTTGGAGGAGCCGTACTGGATGGGGCCGAGCTTGTCGCTCATGCCGTACTTGGTGACCATCTGCTTGGCGATCTTGGTGGCGCGTTCGATGTCGTTGGAGGCGCCGGTGGAAATATCGTCCAAAATCAGCGCTTCCGAGGCTCTGCCGCCCAGCAGCACCACGATATCCTCCTTCATCTGCCCTTTGAGCTTGTAGGAGCGATCCTCCTGCGGCAGGCTCATGGTGTAACCGCCCGCCATGCCTCTGGGGATGATGGAGATCTCATGCACGGGATCCTGTGTCGGACAGTAGTAGGTGACAACCGCGTGTCCCGCCTCGTGATAGGCGGTCAGGCGCTTTTCCTTATCGGAAATCTTCTTGGACTTCTTCTCGGTACCCGCAACGACTTTGATGGTGGCTTCCTCAATTTCCTTCATGGTGATGGCTTTGAGGTTCCTTCTTGCCGCCAACAGCGCTGCTTCGTTGAGTAGGTTTTCCAGGTCCGCGCCGGTGAATCCGGCGGTGGATTTGGCGATGGTTGAAAGATCGACGTCGGGACCGAGCGGCTTCTTCTTGGAATGAACCTTGAGGATTTCCTCTCTGCCCTTGATGTCCGGATAGCCCACCATGACCTGACGGTCAAATCGGCCGGGACGTGTGAGCGCAGGGTCGAGGATGTCGGGACGGTTGGTGGCTGCGATGATGATAACGCCTTCGTTTGCGCCGAAGCCGTCCATCTCGACGAGCATCTGGTTGAGGGTCTGCTCGCGTTCGTCGTGTCCGCCGCCGAGACCTGCGCCTCTGTGACGGCCGACGGCATCTATTTCGTCAATGAAGATAATGCAGGGGTTGTTCTTCTTGGCCTGATCGAAGAGGTCGCGCACACGGGACGCGCCGACACCAACGAACATTTCCACGAAGTCGGAACCCGAAATCGAGAAGAAGGCAACGCCCGCTTCACCCGCGACCGCTCGCGCAAGCAGCGTCTTACCGGTGCCGGGAGGTCCAACGAGCAGCACGCCCTTGGGAACATGCGCGCCGAGTTCGTCGTATTTCTTGGGATTTTTGAGGAAGTCGACGATTTCCTGCAATTCTTCCTTTTCCTCGTCCGCGCCTGCCACGTCGTCAAACGTGGTCTTGCGCTTTTCGTCGTTGACGTTTTTGATCTTTGCCTTGCCGAAACTCAGCTGACGGTTGCTCTCTCCCATCACGCCGTTGACGCGCTTGAACATGAAGTAGTAGAGCAGCACCAGACCGCCGATCATGATGATCGTGGGCAGCAGGCTTGCAATCAGGCTGTTGTCCTGCTTCGGCTCGTAGTCCTCGCCGATGATGATATTCTTTTCTCTCAGTTCCCGAAGTCCCTGCTTTGCGTCATTGACAAAAAGCTCGATGCTCGGTACCTTGTAGGTGATGGGATCAGGCTTCTTTCCGCTCTTGTCCTCTTTCAGATTGATGGTGAGAACGCCGGTATTGAGAGACAGATTGAAGTCCGATACCTGCGAGGCCTTCCATTCGCTCTGGTTGGCGGACGTCCCCACGGTGAAATATTCCATGATCTCGGAATACTTGTGCTCCTCCGGCTTTTTATTGCCGGAGATATAGTAGAGCGCAGCGATGATCAGGATAGGTATTCCCAGCCAGATCAGGTACCCGCCTACTCTTCTCTTTTTGTTTTCCAAATAAGCCACTCCTAACTTGTTTTTAGACCGTAATATTATACCGCAAAAATATTACATTTGTGTTAATAAACACACATTTCCAGAAACATATTTCATGAATTTCTCATAACTCCGATATAGGGCAGATTGCGGAATTTTTCATTGTAATCCAGACCGCAGCCCACGATAAACTCATTTCCGACGGTGCCGCCGATGTAATCGGCATAAACCTCCGCCTTTCTGCCGGAGGGCTTGTCCAGCAGGGTGCAGATCTTCAGGCTCGCCGGGTTGCGACCGGCAAGAAGCTCCCTGAGCTTATACAGCGTCAGTCCCGTGTCGACGATATCCTCCACGATGATGACATGGCGGTCGGCGATGTCGGTCCTGATGTCGCTCACGATGTTGATCACACCGGTGGACTGCGTGCCGGAATAGCTCGACACCTTCATAAAATCGATCTCGCAGTCGATGACCAGCGCGCGCATGAGATCGGATGCAAAAATGACCGAGCCTTTGAGCAGCGCCACCAATACCGGTCTCTTTCCCGCGTAATCCCTGTTGATCTCATCGGCGACCTTTTTGACCATGTCCTTGATGTCGTCCTCAGAAAACAGAACTCTGTCAATATCTTTTTCCAATTCGTTAATCATTGAGAAAGCCCCCTGAATTATTCTTCTATATAAAGCACTTTTTGTGTGCTTTCATTCACTCTGAATGGCTCCGACACGCCTATGCCGCTGATCCAGGCTATATTGCCGTCTGATTCCAGCAGAGGAAGCTGTCCGCGGATGGCTGTCGGAATTTTCTCCTCATTGAAGAGCTTTTTGAGACTCTTGGTGCATTTTCTTCCCACGGGAGAAAATGTGTCGCCTTCCCGACGGAAACGGAATGTCGCCCTTGTTATTCTATCACAATCCAAACTATTTTTATATACATTTTTTTCATTTTTTCGGTTTTGAGATAATAATTCATTATATTTATTTTTTTCAATGATTCTGGAGATTATTTTATGTCCGGAAGGTGTAATTATTTCCCCCGGCACAAATTCCACATTCCAATTGTTTGCTGCTTGACAGTCTTTGGTTATCTCGGATTTTTTTTTCAAAACGACAGTATGATTCCTGACGGAAAAAACATTGTCTCCCGGTAGATTGACGCTGCCCGTTCCTCTGCGCAGGGAATCGCACATGGCTGCGATATGCTTCTGTTCCGGTGTGACCGGAAGCCTGGCGGCACAGATTTTCATCAGTGCGCGGCTTGCCACCGGCGGCTCAGACGCAAAAAGAATATCCGCACGTCCGTACTTTAAAAAATCCTCCGCTGCCCTGTCCGCCGCTTCACATAGGAAGCCGTCATCTGCTGCCGCGCATTCCGACAGCCTTCCGATCGCCTCCACGACCGAGGGATTCATCTCCTTCATGAGGGGAAGGATTTGCAGCCTGATTTTGTTGCGTGCGTAATCCGTCGTGAGATTGGTCGAATCGGTCACATATTCAATCCGATGCGCTGCGCAGTAGGCTTCGATATCCGACCGCTCACAGCCGATCAGCGGACGGATGATGTTGCCCCTGACAGCGGGTATTCCTTTCAGCCCGTTGACCGCGCAGCCGCGGATGATGTGGAACAACACCGTTTCCACCGAGTCCGAAAGGGTGTGCGCCGTGGCAATTTTGCCGCCGCATTGTTTTGATTCTTCTTCGAATATCGCGTAACGCACCTCTCTGCCGCACTGCTCCAGTCCTATTCCCTTTTGGGCAGCCATGGCGGGTATATCCCGGCGGTACAGACGGAATTCCACCTTGAGTTTCTCGCAGAACGTCTCTGCGAATGCGGCGTCGCGTTCCGCTTCCCCGCCCCGTATCATGTGGTTGACATGCACGGCAACAATACGCAGCGACAATTCCTCCCTGAGCGAACACAGATAGTACAGCAGTGCGCAGGAATCCGCACCGCCCGACAGCCCGACGATCACGCTGTCGCCTTCCGACAGCATCCCATACTTTTCAATGGCAAGTCTGCACTTATCCGGCAACATAACTGTCCTCCGCTGCGGTGAATTTGGTTGTCGCACCCGACCAGTGGAGCGGAATTTCGCAGGTGGAGCCGTGACGGTTCTTGGCAACCATACAGATGGCGCGGCTCTGGTCGACCTCTTCGCTCTGCTTGGGATCCGACTGCTGATAATAGCCTTCGCGGTAAAGGAACAGAATGATGTCCGCGTCCTGCTCGATGGAACCCGAATCACGCAGGTCGGAGAGCATCGGCTTGTGGCCTGTTCTGGATTCGGTGGCGCGGTTGAGCTGCGATAGGCATAGCACCGGCACCATGAGCTCCTTGGCGAGTATCTTCAGGCCTCTGGTGATCTCAGAGACTTCCTGCACGCGGTTGGCGATCTTGCCGTTGCCCATGAGCTGGAGATAGTCAATGACCACCAGTCCCACATCGCCTAAACGGCGCAGCTTCGCCTTCATCTCGGTGACCGAGATGTTGCCCGCTTCGTCAATGAAAATCGGCGCGCCGTGCAGCTCGGACGCTGCCTGGGAAAGACGCACCCATTCCTCTTCGCTCATTCTGCCGTCGCGCAGCTTGTAGCCCTCTACGCCCGATTCGGTGGAGAGCATTCGCAGCGCAAGCTGTTCACGGGTCATTTCCAGCGAGAAGAACGCCACCTTTCTGCCGTGAATCAGTGCGACGTTGCGGGCGATGTTCAGCGCGAAGCTGGTTTTGCCCATGCCCGGACGTGCCGCCAAAAGAATCAGGTCGGATTTATTCAGACCTGAAATGGTGTCGTCCAGCGACTTGATGCCCGTCGGCGTGCCGACAAATTCGTTCCTGCGGTCGGAATTCATCAGCATGAGGTGATCGTAGGCGGCAATCAGCACTTCCCCGATGTGTTTCAGTCCCTGGCTGCCGCGGGAGTTGGCTATTTCATAGATGCGCTGCTCCGAACGGTCGAGCACCACGCGCGCGTCGTTGGTCTCGTCGGAGGCGTCGTTGATAATCTCCTTGGCGGCGAGTATCAGCGAACGCATTTCGTATTTTTCGCGGATGATTTCGGCGTAGGCCTCCACATTGGAGACCGACGGGACGAGGTTCGCAAGTGTAAAGAGATATTGCTTGCCGGTTTCTTCGGTGAATACGCCGATTCCCACCAGTTCATTGAGCACCGTGATGATGTCGACGGGAGAACCTGCGCGGAAAAGCCGGTGCATGGCGGAAAATATCTCGCGGTGGTTGTCATTGTAGAAATACTCGGGACGAACTATGTCAAGAATACGGTTGAGACATTCCGAGTCCAGCAGAACGGCGCCCAGTACAGACTGCTCGGCTTCATTGTTCGCCGGAAGTACCGTCTGTCGCTCCAGCTCCCCTCCGGTTATGTTTTCCATGATGTGTTCGCTCCCTTGTCTGGTATATTATTCCTTCACTACCTCAATGTTGACATTCGCCACAATGCCGGTGTAAAGCTTGATTTCGCACTCGAATGTGCCGAACGTCTTGATCTCCGAACGGAGGGTGACCTTCTTTTTGTCTATATCCAGCCCGTACTGCGTGTTGAGCACCTCGACGATCTCCTTAGGCGTGATGGAACCGAACAGCTTGCCGCTCTGTCCCGCTTTGCCGATGATCTTGATCGTCTTACCGTGAATCTTTGCCTTCTTGGCTTCCGCAGCGGCCTTTTCCTCCGCCAGACGGAACGCAGCGGCGCTTTCCCTGTTGTTCTTTTCGCTCAGCGCCTGCGCGTTGGCTTCGATCGCCAGCTTGCGCGGAAACAGGAAGTTCCTCGCATAGCCGTCCGAGACGTTGACAAGATCTCCCTTTTTGCCTGTTCCTTTTACATCCTGATTGAGTATTACCTTCAAATTGTATCTTCCCTTCTCAAAAATCTCTAAAATAAAGTGTATTATGTGGCAGCCGTCGTCTGATCTCTCACCTGTTCCACACGGAACTCGTCAATGGCGGCTTTCAGTTTTTCTACAGCTTTATCCACCGTCGTGTCATAGAGCTGCGCCGCTGCCATTGTCATATGACCGCCGCCGCCTAACTTCTCCATGACAAGCTGCACGTTGAATTTGCCGAGCGACCGGGCGGATATATTGATCTGGCTTCCCATGACATACATGACAAAGGACGCCGTGACGCCGTTGATGTTCAGCAGTTCGTCCGCCGCCTGCGAAGCAATGACTCTGATTCCCTCGACTTCCTCGGTGGCAATGGAAATGGCACAGTCGCCGTAAAGCCGTGCCGATGAAACCAGCTGCGACTTTTCGATGTATGTCTGGAGCGAACCGGAGAAGAAGCGTTTGACCTCGATGGTGTCGGCTCCCCTGCGACGCAGGTAAGCCGCCGCTTCAAACGTCCTCGCACCGGTCTTTAATACGAAGCTCTTGGTATCGAGCATAATTCCGGAAAGCAAAGCCTCCGCTTCGGGACGTGCAATTGCCGTCTCATGCATGTACGGAGCCAGCTCCGTCACCATTTCGCAGGTGGACGAGGCATAAGGCTCGTGGAAGAAAATGACCGAATTCTGTATTCTCTTAACCGACAGTCTGTGGTGATCGATCGT
>ONID01000040.1:17828-34325 GCA_900317765.1 uncultured Eubacteriales bacterium
AGCGCCGCGTCGGGCGGGATGAACCATCCGATTTCCTTGGATTCGCGGTAGGAATTGATCAGCGGCTGCGCCAGTGTCGCCGTTTCGTCCACGACGATGTTGACCGTGTGGCCGGTATTCTTTTGCAGCGCGTCGATGATGGCGGCAAGACCGATGGAGGCGCCGATTGCGTCAAGATCGGAAAACCTGTGTCCCATAATGAAGCATTTGTCAGCTGCATTAATCAATTCCACAAGTGCCTGGGCAATCATGCGGGTACGCACTTTGCTCTGTTTCTCCACCGACTTGGAGACGCCTCCGAAGAAGGAATAACCGTCGGCGTCCTTGACCGACGCCTGGTCGCCGCCGCGTCCCAGTGCCATTTCAAGGGCCTGATTCGCCCAGAATTCGCACTCGCTGAAATTGGCGCCGCCGTGTCCCACGCCAATGGAAAGGGTCACCGGGTTACCGCCCTCGATCACGATCTTGCGAGCGTCGTTCAGTACGGAGAATCGGGAGGAAATGATCTTTTGCAGATATTGTTCCTCCACAAGAATAAAGCTTCTGTCGCGCGCGTTGATACGGCTGATACTGCTGTATCCGCCAACCCATTTTGTCAGCAGAGATTCAAGTGCGGAGATGACTCTCACGCGTTCGTTTTCACGCACCTTGAGCAGTTCCTCTTCGTTGTCGAATACGACGAGAATGACCGCCGGTCGGCTCACATTAAACAGGTTCTCGGTGCGCTTCAGCTCTGTAATATCATTGAAATACAGTACATATTGCTCGGCATCTTCTACTTCAAGCTTCCCTACCGTCACCGAATATACCTTTTTTTCCTTTTTTATCTCAAACTTATTGCCTGATAACAGCTTTTCTTCGTCAAAGCCCTTGAAGACTCTTGGAAGCTTTACTCCCTGCGCATCGGCGCCTAACAGGATCACTTCGCGGAAAAGCTCATTGTACCAGAATATCTCCCCTGCCGCGGTCACTGTCACCAACGGAATGGGAATATTGTTCAGTGAATCCTTGTTGGACGTGTCAAGCGACTGGGCAACCTGCAGGACATATTTATACACACTCTGCCTGATGGCTCCGGAAAACAGTATCGAAAGCAGCACGGCAGTGGTGCAGATGGCTATCGCAATAATTTTGAGTTCAATGCCCGGTTCCATAAAATAGATCAGCATCAACAGAAGGAGCAGCAGCCCCAACTGAATATATGAATAAGGAGTGAGCAGCCAGTATTTGTTGTTTTTCATCAATCCACCACCCTGAGTATTTTACGCGGCATTCTGTCAATGCCGGACATGCCGCGCATTAATCCCAATACAGGCCCATAACGAAATCCGTCATACCTCCATAATGATCGGAAGAATCATCGGGCTGCGCTTGGTGCGTTCATAGATGAATTTGGAAAGATCGTCGCGCACTCTGTTCTTGATGGTAGTCCATTCGCGGATGCCGTCGTCAAAGCAGTCTTCAAGAGCGTCGGAGGCAATTCTCCGGGCCTCGTCAAGCAGCGGCTCCGCGTCGCGGACGTAGACAAATCCCCTCGACACGATGTCGGGACCGGCTACCGTCAGTCCCGCGTCGGAACTGATCGCCATGACCACGATGATCAGACCGTCCTGCCCTAAATGCTTGCGGTCACGCAGCACAACACTGCCCACATCTCCGACACCCAGTCCGTCGACAAGCACTTTGCCGCTCGGAACCGTGCCGATCTTTTTAATGTGATCCTCGCAGACCTCTATGCAGTCGCCCAAGTCGGCTATGCAGACATTGTCCGCCGGAATTCCCACCGCACGCGCAAGACCCGCGTGCTTGAGCAGGTGCTTCTGTTCGCCGTGAACGGGAATGAAATACTTGGGTCTGATCAGTCCGAGCATCAGCTTCAGTTCTTCCTGACAGGCGTGTCCCGAAACGTGCACGTCATACATCTTTTCGTACACAACATCACATTTGTGCTTGAGAAGCTCGTTGACGACGTTGCCGACGTTCTTTTCGTTGCCGGGGATCGGGTTGGCTGAGATGATAATAAAGTCGTCGGGGCCGATCTCCACCTGTCGGTGGTCGGAAAATGCCATGCGCGTGAGGGCGCTCATGGGTTCCCCCTGGCTTCCGGTGGTGATGAGCACCACTTTGTTGTTCGGGTAGCGGTTGAGCATGGAAATGTCGATCATAACGCCCTCGGGAACGTTGAGATAGCCTAATTCCTGGGAGATGCTCACAGCGTTGATCATACTGCGCCCGCTCACGGCAACCTTTCTGCCGAATTTGTAGGCGTAGTCGATGATCTGCTGTATTCTGTAAATATTGGAAGCGAAGGTGGCGATGATGATGCGCTTGTTCTTCGCCGATTCGCTCTGGAACAGCGTATTGAAAGACTCGCCGACTGTTCGCTCGCTCATGGTGAAGCCGGAACGCTCCGCGTTGGTGGAGTCCGCCATCATGCAGAGCACGCCTTCCTTGCCCAGCTGCGCGAACCTGCCGAGGTCTATCATTCCGCCGTGGATGGGCGTGGAGTCTATCTTGAAGTCGCCGGTGTGCACAATCACACCGCCCGGCGTGTGTATGGCAAAGCCCACCGCGTCGGGTATCGAGTGGTTCACATTGATGAATTCCACACCGAAGCAGCCGACATTGATGGTCTGTCCCGCGGAAACCACGTGCAATTTGGCTGAATCAAGCAGACGGTGCTCCCGCAGCTTGCCTTCCACCAGGCCCAGCGTCAAACGGGTGCCGTAGATGGGCAGGTTCATCTTGCGGAGCAGGTACGGAAGGGATCCGATGTGATCCTCATGCCCGTGGGTGAGGAAGATGCCCTTGATCTTGTCTACATTCTGCTCTAAATAGGTGAAGTCGGGAATCACCAGATCGACGCCCAGCATGGTGTCGTCCGGGAATGCCATGCCGCAGTCCACAATGATCGCTTCGTCGCCGTATTCGAACATCGTGATGTTCTTGCCGATCTCATTCAGACCGCCGATGAAGGAAATTCTGACAGGCAGCGCAGCCGGTGCCGCCGCCTGGAACTGGAATCGACCGAAACCCTTCTTTTTATACCCATAGTATCCGTTATTGCTATAGGAGCGTCTGATGGTCACATCCGCTGTCACACCGTCCTTTTCGCTGCCCTGATGCCGCGAGAAGGTCTTTCCGGAGAATTTGGGAGAACCGCTTCCCTTATTGTATTTCGGCAGCTCGGCATGCTCCGAAGCCTTTCCGTTGGAAACATAACTGTGCTTCGAGGAATTATGCGAACTGTCACGGGTCGGTTTTTTTCTGTTTTTTTTGTTGTTTTGCTGCACAAATAAACCTCCATTTGTTTTAAAAATATTTATTGCAATTATAATACATCCGCTATTATAATTTTTTCACTTGATAAACGTTGCCGTAAATGCCAAAAAGAGCCTGTCTCGAAAAGTGACGAAAACAAGCCAATTATTTCACATACATTGAATTTTTTCCGAACACGTTATTATAATATATTACAATAATATTGCAGTTTTGTCAACTGCGCAAATCTGAATATATTTTAAACGATTCGAAACAGACCTTGTCACAATTGATTATCCCGTCAGGCTGTCAAATCCGTAGGACAGCAGCAAACCTGCCGCAAATCCCCACGGCTCTGCCTCCTTATGATTTTTGACTCCGCCGGCGAAAACAACCATCAGCTCACAGCAGCCCAGCATTATCAGAAACGGCGCTGCGGGTGATGATGCCCGACAGCCGAACAATCCCAGCAGCCATTCCGCCGCAAAACTTCCCGCAGCACAGACTGCCGCAAACGATGAAAGTGACTGTGCATCAGGAGATTCCATGTCTTCATCGGCTATGTAAACGGCGATGGCAGTCAGTGCGATGCCTGCTGCTCTGCCGAGAATGAATTCCACATCGGAGGGAATCAGGTTCGCCTGACACAGCAGCCCCTTACCTGCGCACAGCATGATCACCGAGGCTGCGGGAAGATTCTTGGTGCGGGTCTTCGTTTGTCTGTTCCTGCCGAGCTCACCGAAAAGAACGATGCCGCAGCACATTGCAAGCGCCTCGAGCGCCAGTCCTTGCCTGATACCAGCCGCAGCAGCAAAGCCCCAACCGCATTCCACTATGATACTTTTGACAATTCTGTAGAGAATTATTCCAAGTGCTGCGGAAAAAATGCTGCCTCTCTTCCCTGCCCGGCTAAGCAAGGGAGAAATCAGCATCACCGCTGCCAACGACAACACGCAGGCAGCGGCGGTGTTTTTTAATTCCATGGATCGGATTACCTCCTTTTGATTTTTGGCAAAGATGAATTTTTCGAATAAATTTTCAAATACGATTGTTTATTGTCCCGCCTTATGATATAATAAACCAGTTAAATACAAAATCGGAGGTAATACCCATGATAAATCCAAAATTCAAGGCGCTGCTCAGCGGGAAATCGGTCATCCGTGAGCTGAGCGAGTACGCCACCGAACGCGGCAGAAAAATCGGCTATGAAAATGTGTTCGACTACAGCCTCGGCAATCCCAGCGTGCCCTGCACGCAGTCCTTTACTGACGCTATGACGGACCTGCTCCAAAACAGCAACCCTGTTTCCATTCACGGCTACAGCCCTTCCCTCGGCATCACTTCTGTCAGACAGGCTGTCGCGGAGAGCCTCAACCGGCGCTTCGGTACATGCTATGAGACAAAGCACATTTTTATGACTTGCGGCGCCGCCGGCGCAGTCGCTCACGCGGTACGATGCGTGACTGTTCCCGGCGACGAGGTGCTCACCTTCGCGCCCTTCTTCCCCGAGTACACGCAGTATGTCAATCAGACGGGTGCCGTATTGAAGGTGGTTCCGGCAAACACACGTGACTTCCAGATCAATTTCGACGCGTTTGAAGAAATGCTCACCGACAAGGTCGCTGCCGTGCTCATCAACACCCCCAACAATCCCTCCGGCATTGTCTACACTTCCGACACGCTCACGCGGCTGGCGGACATCCTCCGCAGCAAGCAGGCGCAGTACGGTCACGACATCTTCCTCATCAGCGACGAGCCCTACAGGGAGATTGTTTTCAGCGGTGTGGACGCTCCCTTTGTGGCGAAATTCTACGACAACACGCTCACTTGCTATTCCTTCTCCAAGAGCCTGAGCCTTCCGGGCGAGAGAATCGGCTACATTGCCGTCAATCCCAAGGCCACTGACGCCGACATTATCGCCGTGATCTGCGGGCAGATCAGCCGCGGCATCGGTCACAACTGTCCGCCGTCCATTATTCAGCTCGCCGTATCCAGAGTGCTCGACGAAACGAGCGATCTGTCGGTCTATGAGACGAACATGAATCTGATTTACAGCAAGCTGGTGGAGTTGGGCTTCACGGTCGTCAAGCCCGGCGGTACCTTCTACATCTTCCCCAAGGCGCTTGAGGACGACGCGAACGCTTTCTGCATGAAGGCGAAGAAGTACGACCTGATTCTCGTTCCCGCCGACAACTTCGGCTGTCCCGGTTACTTCCGCATGGCTTATTGCATCGACACCGAAAAGGTCATTCGAAGCCTTGATGTACTGGAAAAATTTGTGCGCGAGGAATACGGGGTTTAATCGCAGGCTGCTGCAAACCGGACTTCTGCTGATGCTTTGTTATTTGGGGTGTGTTTGGTTTTGATTTGGCGCTCTGTTTGTTCCGGGTTCGGCGCGGGGGCGCGGAGGCTGGATAGAGTGGGGTTATGGGACGAACTCTTTGCTACTTTGGGAATGGGTTCTGTTGCCCGCTTCTTGCCTTTTTGGTGCGATGCCCGCGTCGCGGAGCTGGATATTGAAGCGCATCCGCGCTTCAACCCGCGCTCGGGGTCTTTGCGGTTGGTTTGCGGACTTGGGGGGCGGGTGCTGCGGATTGTTTCGGGCTTTTTGGGGCGGTTTTGGTTTGTGGGGTGCGGTTGGTTTTGATTTGGTGCTCCGTTTGTTCCGGGCTGGGCGCGGGGGCTGGATAGAAGGGAAAATATTTTCTTTCTGAAATCTTTCAGGACAAGCTGCTAATTCTATCGTGGGAAATTCTCGTGATGTTGTATATTGCTTGCAATTCCCTTACCTACTACCTTCACCCTTCGCCCATCTCGGCTTATCATGTCTGCTTACCAATGCTAACTCAATTTGAAAGGAAGTGCTTTATGTTTACGCCAAGACAAAGAGATATTTCCCTGCGCGGGAAGATTATTTATTCGGTTTACCTGCGCAATCACACGCCGGAAGGCACATTCGCCGCTCTGGAGGGCGATCTTGACAGAATAAAGGCGCTCGGCACGGACATTATCTGGCTGCTGCCTATTCATCCCATCGGTCAGCTCAACAAAAAAGGCGGCCTGGGATGTCCCTACTCTATCAGCGATTACCGCGGGATCAATCCCGCATACGGCACGGAGGACGATCTGAAGCATCTTGTCGGCGAGATTCACGCCCGCGGAATGCTCTGCATTATTGACGTGGTTTACAACCATACTTCCCACGATTCCGTGCTCT
The DNA here is from genome assembly GCA_900317765.1 of uncultured Eubacteriales bacterium. Taxonomy (GTDB): domain Bacteria; phylum Bacillota; class Clostridia; order Oscillospirales; family Acutalibacteraceae; genus RUG762. Next base: position 24,307 of record ONID01000040.1, read on the forward strand.
TCCGTGAGCATCCCGAATACTTCTACCGCAAGGAGGACGGCAGCTTCGGCAATCGCTACGGCGATTGGACCGACGTGCTCGATCTCGATTATTCCAACCGGGATCTCTGGGATTACCAGATCGAAACGCTGGTGAAATGGGCGCACATTGTGGACGGCTTCCGGTGCGACGTGGCTTCCTGTGTCCCTGTCGAATTCTGGGAGCAGGCGGTGGAGGCTGTGGCAAAGGTCAATCCCGGCGCTGTCTGGCTTGCGGAATCGGTCTATATCGGTCATGTGCAGTTTGCGCGTGAATTCGGCTATCCTGTCGCCACCGACACCGATCTGTACCGCGCCTTTGACATGGAATACCCCTATGACATACAGGATTATTTCAACCGCTACACTGAGGGCAAGGGACGGCTCAGCGATTACGTCAACATGCTGAATTTTCAGGAGCACGTCCTGCCCAGCGACTACATCAAGGTGCGGTTTATCGAGAACCACGACACCCCGCGTGCCAGCCGCCTCTTCCCCGACACCGATCAGATGCTCAACTGGCTCGCCTTTGCCTACTTCCAGAAGGGAACCGCCATGCTCTACGGCGGTCAGGAATGGCAGAACAAAGAGTCATGCACCCTCTTTGACAAGGCTGTTTTCAGTCGCGACCCCGAAAAGGATATTTCTCCCATGATAACCAGACTTGGCGAAATCAAAAAGTCCCTTCTCCCCGTCGACGCCGATTTTTCCGCCGCTGCCGACGATGCGTCCGGCATTGTCACCGCATTCCTCACAAACAAGAGCGCCCGCGTGGCAGGCGTTTTCAGCCTGGAAAAGAAATCCGGCGAGGTGTGCCTGGATGTGCCTGACGGCGAATATACCGACGAGATTGCGGGCGGCACCGTCACTGTGTCCGGCAGAAAACTGACGACGGCAGGAAAGCCGATGATCTTTAAGGTCAGATAACGCTTTGTGCCGTCTGACTGGGATTCGGGGTGTATTCTCCCGCGGGCGGCTTCACTTGCGGGACAATCAATACGAGATATTCTCTTTTATTTCCGCGACAAAACAGCCTCACTGTCTTGAAATCATCTGACAGTGAGGCTGTTTTATTAATTGTTTTATCTTACCAGGCCGACCTTTTTGTAGACCTTTTCAATCGTGCGCTTGGCCAGTCTTTCGGCGCTGGCGGCACCCTTCTGCGCCAGCTCGTCGAGATACTTCCTGTCGCTGATCAGCTCCTTGTATCTGATCTGGATGGGCTCGAGCGTCGCCACGACCGCTTCGCCGACGGCGGTCTTGAAATCGCCGTAGCCCTTGCCGCGGAATTCGTCTTCGATCTGCGCATAGGTCTTGCCGGTGCAGGCGGAATAGATCTCCATCAGGTTGTTGATGCCGTCCTTGCCCTCGGCGTAACGGACGGAGGCTTCGCTGTCGGTCACGGCGGAACGGAATTTCTTCATGATGGTGGCAGGCTCGTCGGTCATCAGAATGAAGCTCTTGGTGTTCGGGTCGGATTTGCTCATCTTCTTGCTCGGGTCGAGGAGGTTTCTCACTCTCGCGGCGTTCTTCTTGATGTACGGCTCCGGCACGACAAAGGTCTTGCCGTAAATGCCGTTGAAGCGCACCGCAATATCCCTTGTCAGCTCGAGGTGCTGCCGCTGGTCATCCCCCACGGGCACCAGGTCCGCCTGATAGAGCAGAATGTCCGCTGCCATGAGCGACGGATAGGTGAAGAGTCCCGCGTTGATGTTGTCGGCGTGACGGGCTGATTTATCCTTGAACTGCGTCATGCGGGACAGCTCGCCGAACTGCGTGAAGGTGCTGAGCACCCAGGACAGTTCCGCGTGCGCCGGAACCATGCTCTGATGGAAAAATATGCTCTTTTCCGGGTCAACGCCCGCCGCAATCAGCAGCGCAAAGAGATTGGTTGTGTTTTCCTTCAGCTTCTTGGGTTCCTGACGGACGGTGATCGCGTGCAGGTTGGCTGTCGCGTACACGCAGTCGAATTGATCCTGCATCTCGACCCAGTTGCGGATCGCGCCGAGATAATTGCCCAGCGTCATCTGTCCGCTCGGCTGTATGGCGGAGAATATTCTCTTCTTTCTCGCGGGTGCTTCGGGCTGGTTATTTGTTTTCATTGCCTCTTCCATGTGTTAAAAACCTCTCTTATTTCTTTAGTCTGCTGCGTTTTCAGTTCAGCGTCAATTCGGTATACCTTGAAGCCTCCCGGTTCCCCACATGCAGGAAAATGCGGTACTCGTCGTTTTTCAGATTGTACTTGCTGATGTGGGCGGAAAAGCCGTTGTCGGCGTAGGAGTCGCCGCTGCAGATCGGGAAGGCTTCATAGTAGTAGGATTTATCCTTGCTGCTGCGCAGTTCGATGTAAATATTGCTCTCGGTGCGGATCTCCGCCCAGTCGCCGATCTCCCCGTTGAAGATGAAGGACTCGCCGTCATCCACGAAGGAACAGTGCTGTTCCGCATAGCGCCGCCGCGTCACGGCGGGGCTTTCCACCCGCGGGGCGTCCATGATGGGCGCGGAATAGAGCACGTTGGGCAGGTTTCTCTCGGCGATCTCCACCACCGCAATGTTGTAATCCCCGGTCTTCGCCGCGTTCAGATCGTAGGGCGACGTCTTCGCCGTGCGGGTATACCGCGCCTTGGCAAAGGCATTGGAATTGATGGGTATAAACGCGTTGAAGAAGGAGTCCCGGTAACAGATGATATTGTAATACCTTCCCTGACAGGTCGTGTTGATCTCGGGGTCCATCATATTGGTGAGCGGCTTGTTCGAGGAGAAATTCTTCGGGAGGCCAAGCTCATACTGTATGTCGGTTTTGGTGAGCGACGGATAGAGCATGGTCGTGAGGTCGCCGCTGATTTCCGTTTGTGAAATATACAGCTTGGATTCGTCTATCGGCATGTAATCGTATTTTTCGATTCTGAGGTTGAGATTCTCCTGCAGCGCGTTATACGCCGCCAGCGCGCCGATATTGTTCCAATGGCTGTCGTTTTTCAGGTAGATATACCGCGTCCGGTCTTTGGCGGATTTGACCAGAACGGACTTGACGTCCAAAAAGTACAGTCTCGCCCGCATCGCCTTGTTCAGTCTGTCAAGGTTGCTGGGCTTCTCCGACGCCATGATACTGTCCGGCATGTATTCGGGGTATATGCTGTTCTTATTGGGAACAACAAAAAAGACAAATGTGATATTGCCCTCCTCCGAAAACTCATTCATCAGATCCAGCGTTTTTTGCAGCCGGTAGATGCCCCTGTCGGACAGGGCCGAAACGCCCGTGTAATCGTCGATTGTTTCGCTGAGATAGTACCAGCCCCTCTTGCCGACGACGGTCTTTTCGTTGGACGAACGCCCGAACACCGTTTCATTGAGCCACGAATGGGCGGTCACCAATTCCTGACGGAAGCCGAAATTGTCCGAGTAATATTCCCCCAGCTCGGCGGTGTAATTCAGGTTGGGATCGATTCTGTCCTCCTCCGCGGTGTAGAGATCGGGAAGCCCCGTCATGGTGCGGTTTTCAGTGGATTTGGCGCCCCATCCGCAGATCATTCCCACAAACGGCAGGCTGCATGCCGCCGTGATCAGCAGGATATAGGCCACCACAAAATATTTCTTCATCTTTGCACGCCTCCCTGATCAGAATCTGAAATAGATAAACGGATTGTAGGACGACGATGCAATCGACATCATGCAGAGGGCCATCAGGAACACGCTGACGGCGTACTTCATGCATGTGACCGCCTGCCGTGCGTTATATTTCGCCGCAAGCGAATCGGCGGTATCTTTGACAATCGGAGTCATCGCCACAAAGGCGGCGGCGACAATCACAGCGTTGTAGAATGTGACAAGCCCGCGCAGCGTGATCAGTCCCACATCTGTGAAACGGAATCCCGCCACCATCTTCCAGAGGATGTTGACGGCCTGCCCCATGCTGTCGGCGCGGAAGATCGCAAAGCCCGCCACTACCACCGCCATGGCGTAAAGATAGGCCAGCGGCTTCTTCCATTTGTCGGGGTGAATCAGATATGTCTCCAGCAGCTGGAAAATGCCGTGGAATACGCCCCACACCACAAACGTCCACATCGCGCCGTGCCACATGCCGGTGAGCAGAAAGACGCTCATCCTGTTGACGCCCGTGCGCAGCTCTCCCTTCCGGTTGCCGCCCAGCGGGAAATACACGTATTCCCGGAACCATGTGGTGAGCGATATGTGCCACCGTTTCCAGAATTCGCGCACCGAAAAGGAGGTGTAGGGGTAATTGAAGTTTTCAAGGAACGTAAAGCCCGCCATCTTTCCCAGGCCTATCGCCATATCCGAATAGCCCGAAAAATCAAAGTAGATCTGGAGCGAATACAGTATGCCCGCCGTCCAGGCCAGGGCGATATTGATGTCGGCGCTCTCGAGCGCGTAGATCTGATCCACGATGCTTCCCACCGCGTTGGCGATCAGCATCTTTTTGGAAAGTCCCACGATGAACCGCCTGATGCCGTCGGCGAGCTTGTCGGCATTGGTGCTGCGGCGGTCAAGCTGCTTCTCTATGTCGTGATATTTGACGATCGGGCCGGCGATGAGCTGCGGGAAGAACGACACGTACAGCGTGAATCTGCCGATATTCCGCTGCACCGAGCAGGTGCCGCGATAGGCGTCGATCACGTAGCTCATTGTTTGGAAGGTGAAGAAGGAGATGCCCACCGGAAGGGGAATCTGCGGCACCGGCAGCGACATCCCGGCGACGGAATTGAGCGTGCTGACCAGGAATCCCGCGTATTTGAACAGCCCCAACGCCGTGAGATTGTAGATGACCGCCAATGAAAGCAGCGTGCGCCGCTTGATGCTGTCGCCCTCTCTGTATTTTTCCGCCGGAAGCGCTATCAGGTAATTGACTGTGATCGACAGCAGCATGAGCAGGATGTACACCGGCTCTCCCCAGGCGTAAAACAGCAGACTCATGATCGTTAGCAGCACATTGCACGCCTTTATGTTTCTGACCAATGCCACCACGGCGATGTACACCGGGAAAAACGCAAAGAGAAACGCGGCTGAACTGAATACCATTGATTTTGACCGTCCTTATTACTGTAGTGATTATCCCATGTTTTTTGAACTGTAGATTCCCATTCCCTTTACCTTCTTTGTGTCAGGGTCTAGCGTGAAATACATGCTCGGAACGCCCGGGTCATTGGCCTTGCCTGCCCAGTAGGTGACGCGGACAAAGGAATTTTCGGGATGCTTTTCATCCTCCATGGTGATTTCGGTGTAAAACGGTCCGTATGCCCTTTTGATATCATACAGACTGTCCCCGAGTTTGATGCCCATGGATGAACAGAAATCGGCGTCGGTGTAGTTTCTGAATTCGATCTCGCAGATAGCGTCCCCGCCGTCGGCGAGCATCGGAACCGTAGATATCGAACAGTAGCCGCCGTTCGCGGACGAGTAATTGAAGAATCTGTCCAGTCCGTCGTAGGCGCAGCTCTGCGCCGGCTGCTTCTGGTAATACTTGGGGCCGAGGTTCTGGATCAGAGGCTTTACGCTCTGATTGATGGCAAATTTCTCTCCGTTGACGGTGAGATAGATCAGCTTTTCGTCCAGCGGCTTGTAATCGTCTGTGATACGGCTGTTGTCTTCCTTCATCTTTCCGCTCACGTCGGGCGGTGCGTCGGATGTGTCGACATTGTGCACCACCACATTGATCAGGATGGACGCCGACAGGCCGTTGTCCTTGGTGGTCGCCGTCACGATGGCGTATCCCGTTCCCACTGCCCATATGCTCTCGCCGGACAGCTTGATAATCGCGGGGTTGTTGGTGGTCCAGTTGAGGTCTATGTAGCCCGCGTCCTCCGGTGTGATGATCAGCTCGGGGTTGTACTGCTCTCCGAGAGCCATGGTGTGCGATTCCTCGGCGAACTCGATCCTGCTCAGTTCCTTGGAGGGGTTGACGAACCTTTCAAGCGAGGGCTGATGCAGCTGATTGAAGGGGACGACGATTCTGTCGGGCGTGAAGCCCAGCGGCGAGCCTTCCACGATTTTGACCTGCGTTCCCTCGGGACACATCTCATAGATGAAATAGGCGGCTTCCGCCTCTGTGCGGAGACAGCCCGAAGAACAGTTGGTGCCGATCTTTCTCGCAGAGTTTTCAAACAGCGAGTAAAACGCCTTGTAGCCGTATATCGGGCCGTGGATAAACAGGCCGCCGTAGTGGTTGTCGGAGGCATAGTATTTGGTGGCATAGGGGGATACCGTCTTGGCGGGCCATGTGTGCCATTCTTCCTTCTCCCCTACGGCAAACGTCCCCACAGGGGTCAGCAGATTGGTCTTGCCGGTGGCTGTGCTCCAGGTGTAGACACGCTTGGTGTAAAGACCGTAGGCGTCCTTTTCGAATATCGACAGGGTGTGCGCTCCCTTCTCCACATAGATAAAATACGGCGAATCCCCCGTCGGGAACCCATAGATATTCATTTCGCTGAGCGCCTCGTCGGATATTCCCGCCGCCACGCCTTTGTTTTCCATATTCAGTGTGACCCTGCTTCCCGATACATCCGAAAAGCTGACCGCGGCATTGGCGGACAGTTCCTCCGTCACGAACCATTCATTGTAATGCAGCGCAAACAACGCCGCCGCCGAGACAAAAGCCAGCGCTAGCCCGAACGTTATCAGCGCGGAGAGCGCTTTTTCCGATTTTTTCATACTGTCACCGCCGTTCATTGTCATGATTCTTCCGACGGAACCTTCCGAAGGGAGAATAATCACAAAATTATCACGTTATCATGCCTTTTTTTGAATATGCAGTAATGATTATACCATTTTAGCGGACAATTATCAACTGGTTTTTATAAAATAATGTTAATTTTTCTTTATGACGGACGAAAAAAAGCCAATGCAGACGCCGGTTAAAACGCTGCATTGGCGGGTTATCATTTATTGAAACTGTTTGCCGAAGAGGGATTTGTATATCTCCTGCATTCTGGCGTCGGTCTCGGATATGACGTCGGCGCAGTCGCTTAGCTCTTCCGAGATGGCATCCGACACGCCGTTGGGGTTTTTGTACTTGAGCACGTGCTCGAGACCTGCCCACGAGTCCATCGCCACCGTGCGGAGCTGGATCTCCACAGGCACCTCCACATTCTTGTAGGCAAGATGCACGGAGGTCGAGACGATCAGATGAAGACTGCGGTAGCCGCTCGGCTTTGGCTCCGCGATGTAATCCGACATCTTCAGCAGGCTCACGTTGTCCTGCGCCAGAAGGCGGTTCTTGATCTCGTAGATGTCCCGCATGTAGTAGCAGACCACGCGTATGCCGCCGATATCCGAAAGCTCGAAGGCGGCGTTTTCCAGCGTCAGCGGAACGCCCTTCTTTTGCAGCTTGCCGCAAATGCTCTTGACCGACTTGATGCGGCTGTCGATGCTTTTCAAGATACGGTGGTCGTAATTGACACGGTAATCAAGCTCTAATATTTCCAGATCGGTACACAGCTTTTTCATGCCGAAGATATAGTTATTCTGAAACAGAAGATAATCCTTCAGGCACCTGTCAAGCTCGGCCTTCTGATCGGGGGCGTTCCCGTCAAATCCCGCCAGCTGCTTGATCAGTTCACATTCGTCGGGAGAAAAATCCTCCTTGGCAAGTACGATTCTGTGTTTGTCAGACATGATTTTTTCAAAAAGGGTTCAAAGGGACATTCCATCAGAAATTGCTCCCGTTCCAGCCCCAGATTTCCGCCTCCTCATATTTGATGTAGCTCTGCCGGATGTCAAGCTCCTGTTCGAGTATCTCCGTGATGGCGGCGGTCAGCTGATCCGCTGCCGGACGGCTGACCCTGCCGTAGACGCTGACCTCGACAAAGGCAATTCTCTCCCTGTCGCTGCCGCGGAAGTACAGCGGATGCTCCGGCTCGAAGCCCACCATCAGCCAGCTCTCCGACTTGCCGGGAATCAGCTCGATCGCCTTGCCGAGCTTCGTCTTAATGGCGTTCTCCTGCTGCTTTGAAACCGCAACATTTGTGTTGATATTGATAAAAGGCATGTTTGATCACCATACATTCCAGCGCGGATGCGCTCATTTTCTATTATCTATTCACTATTCACTTAGCGAGCGAACGCGAGCGCTAATTCACCTTGTCTCCGCTGTAGACGATGCCCTTTTCCGCGTCGACGACGACAGTGGTGCCGTTCTTGAGGATGTGGGTGGCGTTCTTGCAGCCGACGACGACGGGGATTCCGAGCGTCATGCCGACGATGGCGGCGTGGGAATTGACGCCCTCCGCTTCGGTAATGATGGCTCTCGCCTTGCGCATGAACTGGAGCAGGCGGTTGCTGGTCTGCGGCACCACGATGATGTCGCCGCTCTCGAATTCCTCGGCGATTTCCTCCTCCGTCTTGGCGACGCACATCTTGGAGCACACCTTGGTGTCGCCTATGCCCTTGCCGGAGACGAGAATGTTGCCCGTGAGATGCACCTTCAGAAGGTTGGTCGTGCCGGATACGCCGATCGGAACGCCCGCGGTGATGACGGTCAGGTCGCCCGACTGGATGAGTCCCGCGTCCTCGGCCGCTTTGGTCGAACATTCAAAGAGTTCGTCCGTGCTGAATTTTTCGGGAATGAGCAGCGGCGTCACGCCCCACGAAAGGTTGAGCTGGCGGACGACCTTCTTGTCGGGGGAACAGCCGATGATCGGACAGGGAGGACGGTGCTTGCTGATCTGGCGCGCCGTGCCGCCGCCCTTGGTGACGGTGATGATCGCCTTGGCGTTCAGGTCGATGGCTGTGGTGACGGTCGCGTGGGAAATGGCGCCGGTCACGTCGTCGTTGCCGGTCTTGCTGATGCTGTCCTTGAAGCCGCCCGCGTAATTGATGTCGGACTCGGTGCGCTCGGCGATCTTCGCCATGGTGAGCAGCGCTTCCACCGGGTATTTGCCTGCGGCCGTTTCGCCGGAAAGCATGATCGCGCTGGTGCCGTCGTAGATGGCGTTGGCCACGTCGGTGGATTCCGCACGGGTCGGACGGGGATTCTTCATCATGCTGTCGAGCATCTGGGTGGCGGTAATGACCATCTTGCCGGCTTTGTACGCCTTGTCGATGAGCTTCTTCTGGATGATCGGGATCTCCTGCAGCGGGATCTCCACGCCGAGGTCGCCTCTGGCGATCATGATGCCGTCGGACACGCGGAGGATCTCGTCGATGTTGTCCACGCCTTCGGCATTCTCTATCTTGGAGATGATCTTGATGGTGTTGCAGTGCAGTTTGTCGAGCAGCGCCCTGATCTGCATGACGTCGGCAGCGCTTCTGACGAACGACGCCGCGATGAAGTCATAATCGCACTGCACGCCGAACATGATGTCGGAAATGTCCCTCTCGCTGAGGTATGGCATGCTGAGTCTCACGCCGGGGACGTTGATGCCCTTGTTGTTGGAAACCGTGCCGCCGTTGACGACCGTGCAGAATATCTCGGTGTCGGTGGTGGAATCAACCGTCAGCTCAATGAGTCCGTCGTCGATGAGGATTCTCTGCCCCTGCTTGACGTCCTTGGGCAGTCCCGCAAAGGAGATGGAGGAAATGCTGCTGCTGCCTACGATCTCTTTGGTGGTGAGGGTGAATTTCTGCCCCTGCACCAGTTCCACTTTCGGCGGGTCAAAGGTACCTGTGCGGATCTCCGGGCCTTTGGTGTCGAGCAGCGTGGCTATCGGCAGGTTCAGCTCCTCGCGCAGGGCCAGCACCGCGTCAAGGCGCTTCTTGTGGCTGGGATGGTCGCCGTGGCTGAAATTGAATCGACAGACGTTCATGCCGCCCAGCATAAGCTGGCGGAGAATATCGCCGTTGTCGGTGGCCGGGCCGAGCGTGCAGACTATTTTTGTTTTTCTCATAGGTATTACCGTCCTTTATCAAGAATTTCTCGTTGTCTGTGTATCTCAGTGACGCAGAATGTTTGAACATATTCAAACATTGCTTACTTAATATAATACACAATATTTTTCTCATTGTAAAGGAGTTTTTTATTAATTTTTCAACATTTATTTTAATTGATAA
>ONID01000092.1 GCA_900317765.1 uncultured Eubacteriales bacterium
GGGACCGCCGAGCTGCTTGAAGAGTCCGTCATAGCGACCGCCGCCGCAGATGGTAGACTGTGCGCCGAGGTCGGAGGATACAAATTCAAACACCGTGCGGGTATAATAATCCAGTCCGCGCACAATGGAAGGATTGATTTCGTAGGCAATGCCCATCGCGTCAAGGTACTTCTTAACGCTGTCGAAGTGTGCGCGGCAGTCGTCGCAGAGATAGTCGATCATTCTGGGCGCGTCCTTTGCGACTTCCTGACAGGACGGAACCTTGCAGTCGATAATGCGCATGGGATTTCTGTCCAGACGGTCAAGACAGGTCTCGCAGAGCTGCTCCTTCTTGCCCTCAAAATACTCCCTCAGCGCCTTGTGATATTCTGCGCGACAGGTCGGGCATCCGATGGAGTTGATTTCGAGGGTGTAGCCCTTGATTCCCAGCTCGGTGAGCGTTGAATTGGCGAGGGAAATGATTTCGGCATCGGCAGCCGGAGAGGGTGCGCCGAAAAGCTCCACGCCGAACTGGTGGAACTCGCGCATACGTCCTGCCTGGGGCTTTTCAGCACGATAACAGGCAGCGGTATAGCACGCCTTGACGGGAAGCGCGTCATTGATCAGACCGTGTTCTATCGCCGAACGGACTGCCGAAGCGGTCATTTCAGGACGAAGCGAAAGCGAACGGTCGCCGCGGTCGGTGAAGGTGTACATTTCCTTTTGCACCACGTCGGTAGTATCACCAACGCCTCGGGTGAATAATTCGGTGTGCTCGAATACCGGCGTACGGATTTCACTGTAGCCGTGCAGGCGAGCGGTTTCAAGGCAGGTCTTTTCGACATACTGCCATTTAATGCTATCTGAGGGAAGCACGTCCTGCGTGCCCTTGATTGATTTTGCGATTAATGCCATTTCTTCAAATCCTTTCTTTAGCGACTGCACTGAAAACAGTCAATGAATTAATCTGTATCTGAATATTATATCATCCCGGAAGAGTAAATGCAACATATTAATGGAAAATTGCTCAGAGGATTTTTTAATTAATTCCCACATATTAGCAAAAACACTCTGTGAATCCCATTGTATGAATGTCTTATTAAGACAAAATTAACTGTCAGAATAAAAGTTAACAACATATTTATGCTTTATTAACAAACAGATAGTTTAATTATTGTATTGTTCTAAAAAAAATTAAAAACTACTTGCAATTCTGTAATATATGTGTTATCATATGCTTGTAACTTCAAAAAGGAAATCAATAATGTGTTTTTCCTTTTGAAGTCCACGGATTATATTTTGAAAAAGATTTGCCAAAAATTAAGAGGGATTGGCAGATCCAAAAAATTTTTTGGAGGTAATTACCATGAAAAGAAGAATCGCACTCTTACTTGCATCAGCAATGCTGCTCACATCGGCAGTTGCTGGCCTGGCATCCTGCAAAGAGGGTGAAGGCGGAAGCGACAGCGGCAAAAAGGGACATGTCTACTATCTGAACTTCAAGCCTGAAGTTGACACTCAGTGGCAGGAGCTTGCTGCAAAGTACACCGAGGAAACCGGCATTCAGGTTGACGTTGTTACCGCTGCAAACGGCAAGTATGAGGAAAAACTCACCGCTGAAATGGCTAAGGAAGATGCTCCCACACTGTTCCAGGTCAACGGCCCCACAGGTCTTGCAAGCTGGGATGAGTATTGCTATGATCTGACTGACAGCGACGTAGCTAAAGAGCTTTCCACCGACACATTCGCACTGAAGAACAGCGAAGGCAAAGTCAAGGGTATCGCTTATGCTACCGAGTGCTTCGGCATCATCGTCCGCAAGGATCTCCTCGAGAAGGCTGGTCACACACTTGATGAAATCAAGAATTTTGAAACTCTCAAGACAGTTGTAGAAGACATCACCGCCCGCAAGGACGAGCTTGGCTTCTCTGCTTTCACCACCACAGCTCTTGACAGCGGCAACTTCTGGAGAATGCATACCCACCTTGCCAACCTGCCTCTCTACTATGAGTTCAAGGCTGACAAAGTTGACGCTGATAAGGACGTTCCTTCCATCAAGGGCACCTATATCGACAACTACAAGCAGATCTTTGATCTCTATCTGAACAACTGCACCGTTGAGCCTTCTCTGACCACCGGTATGACTGTTGACCAGGCTCGTGACGAGTTCGTTACCGGCAAGGCTGTCTTCTTCCAGAACGGTGACTGGGAATATGGCAACATCACCAAGGACGACGTTCTGAAAGACGATCAGATCGCTATGATCCCGATCTACATCGGCGTTGAAGGTGAAGAGAATCAGGGTATGTGCGCCGGCACAGAAAACTACTGGGTAGTTAACGGCGACTCTGCTGACGAAGACATCCAGGCTACCCTCGACTTCATGAAGTGGCTTGTTACTTCTGAAACCGGTACAACCGCTCTGGCTGATGAGATGGGCTTTGCATCTCCCTTCAAGAGCGCTAAGGCTCCCAAGAATTACCTCGACAAGTTCAACAACGATTCCATGGCAGCAGGCAAGGAAGTTGTAACTTGGGTCTTCAAGGCAATGCCTTCTGAGGATTACAAGAACGAAGTCGGTTCTGCTCTTGCCGGATACGCAGCAAAGATGGACGACGCTTCCTGGAATGTTGTTAAGACCGCATTTGTTGACGGTTGGGCATCTGAGTACACAAAGGCTCACGAGTAATGCTCATTAACAGTTACATCAGGTTTTCCTGATCGATAACTAAAGCACTTTAACCTAAGGAAGGGTGAACGGCATTGTCTTGCCCGTTCACCCTTTTGTTAGTTGTTATCAGACTTTCCGCAAACAGGGGGTAACTCTATGGGAAAAACACTTAAAAAGAATCCTTTGTATCTGCTTCTGTTTATGGCACCGACTGTAGCTGCTTTTATCGTGGGTTTTGTCTATCCTTTCGGAATGGGTATTTACCTCTCGCTCTGCAAGTTCAAAACCATGAAGCATATAGACTTTGTCGGTTTCAAAAACTATCTGAAGCTGTTTGAAGGCGGTACGGATGGCGAAAGATTTATTCAGTCTTTCTGGTTTACTGCACTCTTTGCTGTCGTATCCACTATTGCCATCAATGTGCTTGCTTTTACGGTCGCTGTACTTCTCACCAAGAACTTTGGCGGCACCAATCTTTTCCGCACCATTTTCTTCATGCCAAACCTGTTGGGCGGTGTTCTGCTGGGTACTATCTGGAAAATACTCATCAACGGTATTCTTTCCGTATTCAAGGATTCCCTCATCAATAAAGGCATATATGGCTTTTTCGGATTACTGATCGTGTTGCTGTGGCAACAGATCGGTTACATGATGATTATCTATGTTGCCGGTCTTCAGGGCGTTTCCGAAGACCTGAAGGAAGCGGCAAGAATAGACGGCGCAAGCAGCAAGCAGGTGCTGTTTAAAGTAACCATTCCGCTTGTTATGCCCTCTATCAGCATGTGCACATTCCTCACAATCACCAACGGTTTCAAACTGTTTGACCAGAACATCGCAATGACTGCCGGTCTGCCAAACCATGAAACCGAAATGCTGGCGCTCAATATCTACAACACATTCTACGGCACTCGCGGTCAGATGGGATTCGGTCAGGCAAAAGCCGTCGTATTCTTCCTGATAGTCGGAGCTATTGCCATTCTCCAGCTCAAGATAACACAGAGTAAGGAGGCTGACTGATTTTATGGAATCCACTAATAACTTAAAATCCGCTGACCAGATAAAGGTGAAGCGCAAAAAAAGCGATTATATATTTACCATCGTATTTTCAATTGTCTGCCTTTTCTGGGTATATCCTCTCTTCATGGTGCTTTACAACGCCTTCAAGAAGAAAGCGGCTATCATCCCCTATCCCTTTGATCTCCCGAACAGTGAAACGTTCGTCGGAGCAGACAACTTCGTACAGGCTGTCAGCAACTCTGCTACAGGCCTTGGATTCTTCAGCGCTCTGCTCACCAGCTTGATCATCACTGTGCTGTCAGTCGCTTTGATCCTGCTTTGCACATCCATGTGCGCCTATTATGTCACCAGAGTCAAGACATGGTATACCGCTATTTTCTATTATCTATGTCTTTTCTCCATGATCGTTCCCTTCCAGATGATCATGTATCCGCTGTCTATCATTACAGACAGACTCAAGCTCAACAATCCGATCAACATTTCCATTGTTTACCTCGGATTCGGCGCAGGAACGGCGCTGTTCATGTTCACCAACTTCCTGAAGGCACTTCCGGCTGACATTGAGGAAGCCGCCATGATCGACGGCTGCGGTCCGGTAAAAACCTTCTTCTATGTTGTCATGCCAATCATGAAACCCACTATCATCTCGGTCGGTATTCTGGAGACAATGTGGATCTGGAACGACTTCCTGCTCCCCAGCCTTGTACTTGCAAAGGAATACAAGACCGTTCCGATCGTCATTCAGTACTTCAACGCCGGTCGTGGTCAGAGCGAATGGGGCGCCATCATGGCGAGCATGGTCATTACCATCACACCTATTGTCATTCTCTACTTCTGCATGCAGAAGCACATCATCAAAGGCGTTCTTTCCGGCGCTGTCAAGGGTTAATGATTTCGATCTATCCATAAAATTCAAAAAATCCGCACTGTCAAAAGGTCATGCCTTAACAGTGCGGATTTTTTTGACGACCACTCAGAACATAAAGCTGACAACACCCCGGCAATCTGCCAATAAAAATGAAAAATCATCCGCTTCCGTCATAAATTGCATTCCGACCTGCTGAATGTTTATCGTCATACGGATAAAAATAATACGGGAATTTTGATTTGCTGATTACATCGGCTGCTAAATATTTACCGATAAACCGCTAACCAAAAATCCCGGTATCAAACTGCAAGGGACGGTACGACAATGAACAGGAAATTCCGCATCATGTGCGCTGCTGCCGCTCTGTCGCTTATGGTTCTTCCCGTAAGCTGCGGAACGACTCGCAACGGAACAACTTCCAACGGCATGAACAACAACGGTATCTACGACGGCTCCAACGGCAGAAATGCCCTTAACGACGCCGGCAGAGTCATCGACGACGCGGGCGACGCCATCGAAAGAGGCGCTGACCGCATTCAGAACGGTCTGGACAATCTGGACGACGGTATGACCGACAATTACACCACATCCACCACCTATTCCACCGTGACAGCAACGACCACGCGTACGCCGGCTTCAAAGAGATAACTTTTTAGCCGATTTACCGTTACAGAATCATCATGCAAAAAAACCGGACAGCTATTCTTTTCTTCATAATAATGAAGAAAGCATGCTGTCCGGTTTTGTTATCAGATAATAAATTCACTCCGGTGTCATAACATAAACATTCCGGACAATACGGCGACAAACCAAAGCAGAGAGAGGGGAAGCTGCCATTTCAGTTTGTACAGGAAGCTGCCGTCCTTCCCCATGCGCTTTATCAGCCACTTAACAAACCGGATAAGCAGAGCAAACAGGGTCATCACGCCTGAATTAAAAATGATGACATAGCTGATCAGTATCAGTGTCGCCGCAAGATTGCCTTCGTGCCCCATGGCAAGCAGAATGCCATAGGCGGCAACCAAAAGCGCACCCACAACGTACAGCGCAAAATACCTTCCGCTTTTTTCTTCCTCCGGATCGCCGAGCATCCTGCCGTTCAGCTTTCGACAGAGCAGCATCACCACATAGGTCAGGTAGGCGGAGAGAATCATCATGCACGTCAGGGAAAGAGCGTCATTCTCAAATATATCCTTCGTACCCTCGGGAGCAAGCATAAATCTGTTGACAAAGAGATAGAGACTCAGCGAAGTTGCCGCTTCCGCGCCGATAAATCCGGCAAGCAGAGGAAACAGGAATTTTTTAATAAATCTCATTGTCACTTACTTTACAACGACAGTCCAGCCGAATTCATCCGGAATCTTGCCGAACTGCATGCCGGTGATCTTGTCGTAGAGCATCTGGGAGATCTCGCCGATTTCGCCGTTGTTGATGGGAATAATGGTGTCTCCGCACTTCAGCTCACCGACAGGAGAGATGACTGCCGCTGTGCCGGTACCGAACATTTCCTTGAATTCGCCCTTTGCGTTGGCTTCGATAAGTTCTTCAACGGTAATAAGGCGCTCAGAAACCTTGTAGCCCATGTGCTTGAGCACTTCGATGACAGACTTTCTGGTGATACCGGGCAGAATGGAGCCGCGAAGTACAGGAGTGACGATCTCGTCGCCGAGAACAAAGAAAACGTTCATAGCGCCGACTTCCTCAATGTACTTGCGCTCAACGCCGTCCAGCCAAAGAACCTGGCTGTAGCCCTGTTCGGCTGCGACGTCCTGTGCCTTGAGGGAAGCTGCATAGTTGCCGCCGGTCTTTGCGTAGCCTGTGCCGCCGATGACAGCGCGGACATACTTTGTTTCCACATAAATCTTGACGGGAGCAAGACCGCCTGCGTAGTAAGAACCTGAGGGGCTCATGATGATGATGAACTTGTATTCGGTGGAGGTATGTGCACCCAGAGCATCCTCTGTGCCGATGATGAAGGGACGGATGTAAAGCGATGCGCCATCGGTGTGGGGAACCCAGTCGCTGTCGATGTCAACCAGCATTTCCAGAGCCTTCTCGGCAAGCTCCTCGTCGATCAGCGGGATGCTCAGACGGTCATTGGAGCTGTTGAGACGTGCAAAATTCTGATCGGGACGGAAAAGTCTGATCTTGCCGTCAACACCGCGATAAGCCTTCATGCCCTCGAAAACTTCCTGGCTGTAGTGCAGGCACATGCAGGCAGGAGTCAGATCGAGAGGACCATAGGGAACAATGCGGGGATCATGCCAGTGTCCGTCAGTGTAATCCATGACGAACATATGATCGGTAAATATCTTGCCGAAGCCTAATTTGCTTTCATCAGCGGGCTTCTGCTTGGGATTTGTGGTAAGCTGAACCTTGATTTCTTCCATGGTAAAAAACACTCCTCAAACAATTTTTTTGTAATGTCTCCATCGGATAAACGAATAATTGACAGCATACAGCCGCAACATTCGCTGATTAAACTTGATTATACCACTTAATTGCCTATTTTGCAAGTAATTTGTATAAATTATTCATAGCAACAATATCAATTAGTGGTTGATACAGCAACGCAGTACTCAAAGAAGTGTTTTGAATTCCCGAAAAGCTTTGCCCTTCGAAAACGCGTTTCTACAGCTCATACATTAAATCGTCCGGAAGAAAGATTTCTATCTGTTGATTGCTGACCTCATCGATGGCTCCGGCAAAATCCAGACCGAGGGCACGCCCTGTTGGATAGAGGTCCGACAATGGATACAAAACAAACGCACGACGCAGTATGCCAGGGTGAGGAACAACCAGCTCGTCGGTGTCCATATCTGCACCTTCATAAAGAAGCAGGTCGATGTCCACCGTCCGCGGAGATTTATAGCCGGGACGTGTTCTGCCCAGCGCTGATTCTATGCCGAGACAGGCTCCGAGAAGGGCATTGGGAGAAAGCCGCGTCTCAATTTCAGCCGCACAGTTGATATAGGGCGGCTGCGGTTCGTTGACTTCCACCGCTTCGGTCAGGTAATAGCGGGAAACGCGCAGCAGACGTGTGCCGCAGAGGGAGGAAACGGCGTTCAGCGCAGCGCGCAGATTTTCGCAAGGGTTGCCTAAATTGCCGCCCAATCCTAATACCGCTTTCATCTGTAATTCTCCCTTCCCCTGCGAATGGTAACAGCGGCATATTCAATGTCGCATTTGACCGGCGCGTGCGGTTTCTTCAAGGTGACCTCCACTTCGCTCACCCTTTCGAACTCCTTCAGAATCGAATCGCACACCACCTGCGCAGCCCGTTCGATCAGGTCGAAGGTATTTTCGGTCATCGCCTTGTAGGCACAGTTGCAGACCTCGTCGTAATTGACCGCTTCATCCAGTCTGTCGAGCAGACACGCCATGAGATAGTCGCCGTAAAGCTCGATATCCAGATAAAAATACTGTCCGCTGCGCTTTTCCTCCGGCAGCACGCCGTGGTAGGCAAAGACCTTTAAATTTTTGATTGAAATGCGATCATTCATTTTCTCTGACTCCTTTTCATCAAAACAAATCACCGCAGGACTTCGTCAAAAGACCGTCCTGCGGCATATTGGAAAAATTTACCAGCGAACTATGACCACTCCGTTCGGATGGAGCCAGCCGTTGTCGTAGAGATTGGCAAAGAATATCTCCTTGCCCTCCATGTAGGGAGTCTGCACCGTTTCATCGGAGCAGTTAAGAATAATTTTCAGCTGATGGTTCTCACAGTCGAGCTTGAGATATTCGATCACGCGGTCATTGGGTATCTCGTTGGGGAAGTGGAAGTTGCGACTGCGGAAGAGCGGCTCGTTTTTGCGCAGCCAGATAAGCCGCTTCACCATGTTGATGCGGTCGGTGAACCAGCCCGCGTCGATCTTTTCCCACGGCATACAGCGGCGGCAATCGGGGTCTCCCCCACCGTCCATGCCGATCTCCGTGCCGTAATAAATGCAGGGGCTTCCCGGCATGGTGAAGATCACGGCAAGCTGCTGGTACACCAGATCCATATTGCAATGGTTGCGGCGGAACACTCTGTCCGTG
>ONID01000012.1 GCA_900317765.1 uncultured Eubacteriales bacterium
AATGCCCATCTCGTCGAGCTTGTCGGTAATGCCCTTGGTGTAACCGTTCTTGTAAAGGAACTGGTCGGTGACGATGAATACCTTCTTTTTGCCCATGACGTTCTTCAGCTCGTCGAGAGCAACGGGCAGGCAGCCCTTCTTGATGTATACCTTTTCAGGCGCTCTGAACCACAGCATGTTCTCTCTCCTCTCGGCTACCGTCTTGATGTTTAAAAGGTGCTTCACACCCACGTTTTCGGAGACGGAGTTGCCGCCCCATGAGCCGCAGCCCAGTGTGAGCGAGGGAGCGAGCTTGAAGTTGTAGATATCGCCGATGCCGCCGTGTGAGGAAGGTGTATTGACCAGGATGCGGCAGGTCTTCATTCTGGCGCTGAACTCCGCGATCTTTTCCTTTTCGGTGAGTGCGTTGCAATAGAGCGACGAGGTATGTCCGTAGCCGCCGTCGGCGACGAGCTGTTCCGCCTTTGCCACAGCGTCCTCAAAATCCTCCGCCCTGTACATAGCAAGCACGGGCGAGAGCTTCTCATGTGCGAATTCCTCGGAGATGTCTACGCTCTCGACCTCACCGATCAGTACCTTTGTCGCCTCGGGAACTTCCACACCGGCAAGGGCTGCGATGGTGACAGGCTTCTGACCGACGATCTTCGCGTTGAGAGAACCGTTGATAATCATGGTCTTGCGAACCTTGTCCTTCTCGTCGTCCTTGAGGAAATAGCAGCCTCTTGCGGCAAACTCCGCGCGCACCGCGTCGTAAATTTCCTTGTCAACGATGACCGACTGCTCGGATGCGCAGATCATGCCGTTGTCAAATGTCTTGGAATGAATGATGGAATTGACGGCAAGCAGGATGTCAGCCGACTTGTCGATAATGGCAGGCGTATTGCCGGCGCCGACGCCAAGAGCCGGTTTTCCGGAGCTGTAAGCCGCCTTGACCATGCCGGGACCGCCGGTGGCAAGAATGATGTCGGCTTCCTTCATGACAAGATTGGTCATTTCAAGGGAAGGCACGTCGATCCAGCCGATGATTCCCTCGGGGGCACCGGCCTTGACAGCGGCTTCCAGCACGAGCTTCGCGGCGGCGATAGTGCTCTTTTTGGCTCTGGGATGAGGGCTGATGATGATGCCGTTGCGTGTCTTCAGACAGATCAGCGTCTTGAAGATCGCTGTCGAAGTGGGGTTGGTGGTGGGAATGACAGCGGCGACAACGCCGATGGGTTCGGCAATTTTCTTGGTGCCGAACGCCTTGTCCTCTTCGATAACCCCGCAGGTCTTGGTGTCCTTGTAAGCATTGTAGATGTACTCGGCCGCGTAATTGTTTTTGATAACCTTGTCCTCGACAACGCCCATGCCTGTCTCCTCAACAGCCATCTTGGCGAGCGGGAGCCTTGCCATGTTCGCTGCGGTCGCTGCGGCAAGGAATATCTTATCAACCTGTTCCTGCGTGTAGGTCGCAAAAATCCGCTGTGCCTCTTTTACCTCTGCGAGTTTTTGTTCCAGCGCTTCCACGCTGTCTACGATACGGTAGTCTGCCATATTGAATATCTCCAATCTTTGGTAATATGCAGATATATTATAACCAATATTCGCATGAAATTCAATAATATTTTGAAAATAATATTTGATTTTGTGTTGAATTTTATTAAAATACTTATTATAGACACAATTTAGACAAATTTAAGAGTTATAATGAACTTAGTTGAAAGGTGGTGTTGATTGATGAGAAGAAATGTTATGGCAGCATTCGCCCTGTCGCTCGGAATTGTAGGTACAGTAATATCCATCACGGCAATCGTTCTTGCAGGCTGCGGACTTGGCGGCAGCAAGCGTATGTACAGACATTAGTTTTCCTCCAATAAAAGCCGGACTGAGGTTTTCTGCGCAGGCAGAGGGCTTCAGTCCGGCTTGTTTTGACGGATCAGGCAGTGCGGATGGTCATGCGGAGCTTATCGGCAATAATCGCTATGAATTCGCTGTTGGTGGGCTTGCCGCGTGAATTTCTGACGGTGCTGCCGAAATAGGTGGAGAGGAAGTCGATGTCGCCCCTGTCCCACGCCACCTCAATGGCATGACGTATGGCGCGTTCCACGCGGGAAGGCGTCGTCTGGAAGCACTCGGCAACGCCCGGATAGAGTTCCTTGGTGACGGCATTGATGATATCCGGCTTCAGCACCGCCTTGATAATGGCGCAGCGGAGATACTGATAGCCCTTGATATGGGCAGGGACACCTACTTTGTGCATGATGTCGGTTACCATGATCTCCAGTTCCGCCGGATCAATGTCCGCGTTGTTTCCTTTGTTTTCCCTGATGTTCACACCGCCTGCATTGACCCCGAAATATTCCCGCAGCATGGACACAGTGGCACCAACGGAAGCGTCATAAGAAATGACCGCCGAAGCCCCGGCGCTGTAAAACTCCCGTTCCATCCTGAAGGACACATATTCACACTTGACAATAAATACCGGACGGCAATGCACGAGCTTTCTTTTGGCCTCCCTGATAAACGACACGGCGTCGCTGTCGCCAATCAGCATATCAAGCAGGACATGCGCATTCGGATGCTTTACAATTTCATTCATAAACGCAGCGCTGTCATTCGGCACCGAAACGATCCTGTCTTCCATTTCACTCATAATTGCATTCTTATCGGAATATTCGCTATCATTCAACCCGCACATGATAATACTTTTGTTTTTATGGGACATAATGATTGCGTCACTGTTATACATAGATACATCTCCCAATCGTCATTTTACTGTATTTTTTTCCGATCGCTGTCGGATAAAGAAGTTTCCCGGGCAATAGGGTAATATTCCGTCGACGAATCCTACCGTGAATTATACTAACACAGAATGTTCCGATTTTCAATCATTTTCGAGTGAAAAATCCCTGTTTCATGAAAATTTGTATTATTCCACAAATTAATATATTATTTACAACTAATCGGCTAATTTCACTATTATTTGTGATTTTCATAATCATTAACAAATAATAAAGCAAGCAATAATCACAAATATTGGCGACAGACTATATTTCTGCCTATATTCTCCAAAAACCTGTTGAGATTTTATCAGATATTCCTGGTAATGAATTTCTTGTCGAATTGTCATTATATTCAGATTAAATATATTTAATTCAGAAATCAGACAGATTCAGCACGATAATCTGTTATTGATAAATTTAATCATTTAGAAAATCCGACAGAAAATCTTATTTTTCGCAATTTTTATCTGACACCCTATTTTTGTGCAGTTCGACAAAACACATCCTTCATTTCGACAAAAAACAGCACGGCGTAATTCCATCATAAAGACCGAATTACGCCGTGCTTCATATTATCATTAAATGATTATCACAGAATAATGCAGATCAGTCCGCTGCATCCCTCGTTGATAATGCGCTCAATCGTTTCGCGCATTTTGTCGCGTGCGTCCATCGGCATCTTGCTGAGCTTGTTGTGAAGACCTTCGTTGACCAGCTCGTGAAGCGACTTGCCGAAGATATTCGACTGCCAGATCGACGAGGGCTCTTCCTCAAAGCCCCGCAGCAGGTATTTTACAAGATCCTCCGACTGCTTTTCCGATCCGACAATCGGAGCAACCTCGGTGGTGATGTTGGTCTTGACAATGTGCAGCGACGGAGCCGAGGCGGTGAGCCGCACGCCGTATCTTCCGCCCTGACGCATCAGCTCGGGTTCTTCCAGCGTCAGTTCGTCCATAGAGGGCATGACAATGCCGTAGCCCGTGCGCTCCACCTCGTCCAGTGCGTCACTGAGCTTGTCGTATTTGCTCTTGACGGTGGCGAGTTCGGCAATGGAATTCATCAGATCGGCTTCGTTCCTGATCTGCAATCCCGTCTTTTCACCGATAATCTTATAGAACAGTTCGGGCTGCAGCTCAACCTTGACGCGGGTCTTTCCGGTGCCGAGGTCAATGCTGCGGGTAGCTGCGCCGGTCACATACTGATTGTCTGAAAGCGCCGATACAAGTCTGTCTATCTCCCTGATACGGCGGATGCCCTTCGCGGCGGAACGGATGGTGCCCATAATATCCGATCTCAGCCAGTGGTCGCGGTCAAGGGAATTGATCCAGCCCGGCATATCGATGGCCACCGAACGAACGGGGAATTCATAAAGCACTTCCGAAAGCACTCCCTGGATCTCGCTCTCGCTGATCTGCTGACAGTTGACCGCCATCACCGGAACGCCGTATTTGACGGTGAGCCGTTCCGCCAGCGCAGCGCTTTCCTCTTTGGTGGGGTCTGCGCAGTTGAGCAGCACAGCAAAGGGCTTTTTGATTTCCTTCAACTCATTGATGACGCGTTCTTCCGCTTCCTCGTATTCTTCGCGGGGAATGTCGCTGATGCTGCCGTCGGTTGTCACGACCAATCCAATGGTGGAATGCTCCGTAATGACCTTGCGCGTGCCGATCTCTGCGGCCAGATTGAAGGGTATCTCCTCGTCATACCACGGGGTTTTCACCATGCGCGGCGCGTTGTTCTCGATGTATCCCAGCGACGAAGGCACGATATATCCCACGCAGTCGATCATTCTCACCCTGAAGGAAGCCGTTTCGTCGAGGTCGATTTCTATCGCTTCCTCCGGAATGAATTTCGGCTCGGTGGTCATGATGGTGCGACCCGCTGCCGACTGGGGCATTTCATCGGTCGCCCGCTCCACCTTGTACTTGCTGCTCATATTCGGGATAACCAGCGTTTCCATAAACTGCTTGATGAAGGTGGATTTTCCCGTTCTGACGGGACCGATGACGCCTATATATATATCGCCGCCGGTGCGTTCGGCGATGTCTCTGTAGATTTTGTTATCTCCCATGTTTTTAATGCGCTCTCCTTCCGGCATTTATTATTTATGCAGTGACTATAAGCAGCTTGCTTTCCTCCACGGCGTCTCCCTCAATGCCGTTGTCCATCCTGATGGACTCTACGGAGGAATTGTATTCGCGGGCAATGTCCCACAGTTCTTCACCTGCTTCCGCAAAGTACAGCACGGCTGCCGGACGGTTCTCGGGAGGCTTCGGACGGCTCTCGTCCAGCTCCGCCGAACAGATCTGCCTTGCCGGAATGTCCTCATAGAGCGAGCTGTGAATGCAAAGCTCCGCCTGAATTTCCAACTTGCTGTCCCCTGTGACGGTGAAGCAGCAGGATTTTATTCCCACGCTGCAATCGGGACGGATGTTCTGTCCGCAGGCGGTCTGCGGAATCGCACATTCAAAGCGCACGTTCTTCTCGCTGTAGACAATGCCCTTGGAAGGGTCGCGTATGATCATGCACACTGCCATATTGCCTGTGACAACCGTTTTGCCGTCGCGGTAATTGCTGCGGCTGTCCGAAACAGTCGCCCAGAGATCGCTGACATTCTCCACCTTGCTGTCTCCGGTATCGACAGACTGCCTGTATACCACCGTATCGAATGCGGTATCGCAGAGTCTTTCCAGTCTGACCTGCTTTCTCACACAATTCAACTCGTAATCCACCGAATAGGCGTCGCTCACCCATGAAGCTTCCCTGTCGCGGTATACCTTAATGTCTGCCGAAATGCGGAGATCCACATCCACTCTGCGGTATTCGCCGTCGGAATCGGTGCGCGGAGACACCTCCAGCATATCGCAGCTGAGCGAAATATCGGTCTTGCAGTCCTCATCTATGCCGGGAATATCAAAGAACTGGCTGAAGGGAATGACGTATTCCATACGCTCGGGAACATCATTCTGCTCGGTGCAGTATATCATGGTGAATATTGCGTTTCCCCGGACGGTCAGCTTGCCCGGGATGGTCTGTATCTCTTCGACGCAGATCACAGCATCGCTGCGGATAATGGAAGAAATAGGCGGCTTGCCCTCGCTGAGTTCGATGGCTTCGCTGAGATCGAATCCGGTCTGCGCACAGCACACCAGATCGCTGATCCCGCGGGATTCTCTGCGCAGACGCAGACCGTCACCCTCCACATCTGTGACAAGCTCGATCTCCCTGCGGCAGACGGCGGTCATGTGTACCGTGAAGGCTCCGTGTATATCCAGTTTGCGCTGACTGACAGCGCGGCAGTTGACGTAATCCACATGCGCTTCGGCAAGCAGCTTACAGTTTTCGGTGTTGCCGTCATAGGGCACGCTCGCCTTGAAGGGGTAATCCCTGTCGCAGCAGCGGAGTTTCTTGTCGCGGTCGTCGAGATAGATCACCGATATTCTTGCAACGCCTTCCACCGTAAGCGAATCAAAATTGACCTGACGAGACGTGATCATAGGGACAAGGCGGCATTTGAGCAGCCTGCCGATATCCGGGCAGTAATCGGGCAGGGTCAGCTCGGTATCCACCGCCTGCTCGCAGTTACCCTCGAATAAAACTTCCTTGGCGAATACCGATTCGCCCGCAGCTTTACATTCCATGAGCTTCTCTCCTTTTGAGGAAGTACCTGTATTTTGGCACTTCTTTTGATTTCTGTCAAATAGTTATTCACGCCATGTCCCGGATATGCATGTTCTAATGAATTTTTCGTTAAAACATTGACAAATCAACCAAAATATAAGATAATAGCATATGTAACTAATTCAAGCGAAGGAGTTTTTGCAAATGGGTTATACTATAGCTGAAAAAATCATTAAAGCTCACCTCGTCGAGGGAGAAATGGTGCAGGGCACCGACATCGGGCTGAGAATCGATCAGACCCTCACGCAGGACGCAACCGGCACCATGGCCTACCTTGAGTTCGAGGCAATGGGCGTGCCGAGAGTCAAGACTGAACGCTCGGTCGCTTACATCGATCACAACACCCTTCAGACAGGCTTTGAAAACGCCGACGACCACCGCTTCATCCAGAGCGTGGCAAAGAAGCACGGCATTTACTTCTCACGTCCCGGCAACGGCATCTGCCATCAGGTTCACCTCGAACGCTTCGGCATTCCCGGCAAGACCCTGATCGGTTCCGACAGCCACACGCCCACCGGCGGCGGCATCGGCATGCTGGCAATGGGCGCGGGCGGTCTGGACGTCGCGGTTGCGATGGGCGGCGGCACCTATTACATCACTATGCCCAAGATGGTGCGCATCAATCTGACAGGCAAGCTCTCCCCGTGGGTATCCGCAAAGGATATTATCCTCGAGGTGCTGCGCAGAATGTCGGTCAAGGGCGGCGTAGGCAAGATCATCGAATACGGCGGCGAAGGCGTCAGGACACTCACCGTTCCCGAAAGAGCCACCATCACCAACATGGGTGCGGAACTCGGTGCAACCACTTCCGTCTTCCCCTCCGACGAAATCACAAAGGCATTCCTCAAGGCACAGGGCAGAGAAGCCGACTGGACGGAACTGAAACCGGACGACGACGCGCATTACGATGAAATTCTTGAAATCAACCTCAGCGAGCTGGCTCCCATGGCTGCCGCTCCCCACATGCCCGACAATGTCAAGACCATCGACGAGCTGAAGGGACAGAAGATCGATCAGGTGCTCATCGGCTCCTGCACCAATTCCAGCTATCTCGACCTCATGCGAGTGGCTCATATTCTCAAAGGCAAGACCGTTCATCCCGACGTCAGCCTCGGCATTGCCCCCGGTTCCAAGCAGGTATACAATATGCTGGCAGCCAACGGCGCGTTAGCCGACATTATCGCCGCCGGCGCGAGAATCCTCGAATGTGCCTGCGGTCCCTGCATCGGCATGGGACAGTCGCCCAATTCCAAGGGTATTTCCCTGCGCACCTTCAACCGCAACTTTGAAGGCCGCTCCGGCACAAAGGACGGACAGATTTATCTGGTTTCCCCCGAAACGGCAGCCGTTTCCGCCATCGCCGGCGTATTTGCCGACGCAAGAGAATTAGGCGAGGCTGTGGAAATTCCCCTGCCCGAGAAGTTCCTCATCAATGACAACATGATCGTTCCTCCGGCTCCCGTGGAAGAGATGGATTCTGTTGAAATTCTCCGCGGTCCCAACATCAAACCCTTCCCCACATCCGAACCTCTTCCCGAAAAGATCGAGGCAAAGACACTTCTGAAGGTCGGCGACAACATCACTA
The DNA here is from genome assembly GCA_900317765.1 of uncultured Eubacteriales bacterium. Lineage (GTDB taxonomy): Bacteria > Bacillota > Clostridia > Oscillospirales > Acutalibacteraceae > RUG762. The sequence continues at coordinate 8,026 of ONID01000012.1, forward strand.
CCGACCACATCATGCCCGCCGGTGCGAAGATTCTCCCCTATCGTTCCAATATTCCCTTCCTCTCCAATTTCTGCTTTGCCGTGTGCGACGAACAGTTCCCTGAACGCTGCCGCACCGAAGGCAAGGGCATTATCGTAGGCGGAAGCAACTACGGTCAGGGCTCCTCCCGTGAACATGCCGCACTCGTTCCGCTCTATCTCGGCATCAAGGCGGTCATCGTCAAATCCTTCGCCCGCATTCACCTTGCCAACCTCGTCAACGCCGGCATCGTTCCGCTCACCTTCGTCAACGAAGCCGATTACGACAGTATCGACCAGATGGATGAGCTGGAAATTCCCGATGTACGCGAGCTGATCGGCAAAGACGAGATCACTGTCATCAACAGGACAAAGGGCACATCCTTCAAGGTGAACTGTCAGGTGTCCGAGCGTCAGCGTGACATCATTCTTGCGGGCGGTCTGCTTGACTACACAAGAGAAAGTGTAAAATAACGTAGAAAGCATTGCTTTTTGTGGAGGTTAATGCATCATGTCAAAAAGCAACAAAATATCCATGTCGGTGGTGCGCCGGCTTCCCCGTTACTACAGGTTTTTGCTTGAACTCAAAAACAGCGGGATCTACCGCGTTTCTTCTCAGGCTCTCGCGGAAAAAATGGGCTCCTCCGCCTCACAGATACGGCAGGATCTCCACTGCTTCGGCGGCTTCGGTCAACAGGGCTACGGCTACGACGTGCCGAAGCTCTTTGACGAACTGAGCGCCATATTAGGGCTTGACAACCATTACAAGGCCATATTGCTCGGCGCAGGCAATTTAGGACGTGCCATCATCAATCATGTGGATTTTTCCTCGCGTGGATTCGCCCTGACAGCGGTATTTGACAGCAATCCGGATGTAATCGGAACACAGATCAACGGAATGACCGTTCTTGACGTCAATACGCTTGAAGATTTCTGTATGACGGAAAAACCCGACGCGGCAGTGCTTTGTCTGCCTAAGGAAAGTGCCGAACAGACGTCGGATATCCTTTACGCCTGCGGCATACGCAGCTTCTGGAATTTCAGCCATTACGACCTTTCTCTGAAATACAGTGACGTTGTGACAGAAAACGTCCATCTCAACGACAGTCTGATGACGCTTTGCTGCTGCATGACTGCCGCCAACGATGACAGCCAGATCGTTCTCAATAAGGCAGCCAAACCACGCAAGCCCCGCAAGTTCTCACAGGCAAAAGACAATTCCTGAGAAAAGCACATATAATAACAATAACACCGTGCGGTATGTGATCTTACAACGCACGGTGTTATTGTTTTTGTTTGTATAAAAGTCAGATTATGCGTGGATTGCTCATATCTGTGTAACCAAAGTAGTGCCTGATGGCAGAAATTTCAGGTGTATCGCCAAACTGCTTTGTCAGCTGATAAAACATAGGCTTATTGTATGGGTATAATGCTATTATCTGCAGGATAAGTTCATGCGTTTTTTCTTTTGGGAATCGTGGATTGGATAGATTCCTGAACATATTGTCAGCATTTGCAGCCATTTCTTTGGTTCCCCACCAGATATTCTTTCCACTTGCTCTCAACTGGAATACCAATGTCAGAAAAACCCTCCAGTAATCCAAATATACATTTTGAAACAGTGTGGACGGCACTACTCTGCGATACAATTCTGCTCTCTGCGCCACATTCAACACCGCTATATTCGCGCCGCTCCAGGAGATTGCATTGAAAATATCCATAGCGGCATGGTAATCCGCCTTATGCCGCATATATAATGAATTGAAGGACTGTGTCCACACATTTTCGGCTGCCAGAACGTCCATTGCCGTATTGATCAGAAACTCCATATTGGAGAAGTATATTGCAGGAAAATACTGCAGAAATGTTTCAAGATTTATCACAAGCAAGCTGTATTCTTTGATAAATTTTTCAGTGTATTTTAAAGCAAGATTCCTGAATTGAAGTCGATATGTATTGAATACATCCTTATCAGGTGTAATGACAATACAATGATTAAATAACGGAAATGTTTTTTGTATTCCCTCTACCGGACCGAAATAATCCAGCTTATTGTAATGCCTGTAAGCAAATCCGTTTATCACGCTGTTGCGCATTGCGTTGATGTCCGGCTGCACGGGTACATTCTGCCACGGGGTTGCCGAGGGCATGGGTGTATTGGGCCGGGGGGCTGCGGATGGTGTGGGTGCATTGGACCGGGGGGCTGCGGATGGTGTGGGTGCATTGGACCGGGGTGCTGCGGATGGCATGGGTGCGTTGGGCTGGGATGCTGCGGATGGTGTGGGTGCATTGGGCTGGGGTGCTGCGGATGGCATGGGTGCGTTGGACCGGGGGGCTGCGGATGGTGTGGGTGCGTTGGGCTGGGGTGCTGCGGATGGTGTGGGTGCATTGGGCAGGGGGGCTGCGGATGGTGTGGGTGCATTGGACCGGGGGGCTGCAAAGGTTTCTCCTGTAATCGGCGGAGCAACAACCGGCTTCATTTCCTCCTGCGGTACGAAAGTCGGTTCCTCTGAACCCTCAGACTCAATCTCCGAAGCCCCATCTTCGGACATCGGCTCTGATTCAGATGGTGGGAATCGGTTTTCAAAATCCAAAACGCTTAATGTCACATCCGAATTATCGTCAAAATAATCCTCCATCAGTTCCATCGCATCATCTTTCGATTTGTTTAAATTGACCTTTTGGACTTTCCTGCCGTTCGTCTGTCCTACAATTTCCCCGCAAATTACGCAGAACAACGCATTATCGGCAATTTCCGCTCCGCAAAAACTGCATTTCATTTTCTTCTCTCCTAAAATTTATTTTTTCAAACCATGTATGTTATCGGACAATTATATGGATTATACATCAACTTATTCAGAATTGCAATATAATATTATCCGGTCATAAGCTGAACAATCCAGAGACACCAGAGATGCACCGGGTAAAAAGCGTAAAACAGATACTTTGAATATTTGCCTTTGAGGAAACCTTTTTTTCCGTTGTAAAGCATACAAGGAACAAAAGCGAGAACAGCATACAACTGGGTCTGACTGTAGCTGTACAACCTTGCTTCCGGAACAAACGGGAACGTGGTCAGCAAATTGTATAAATTTACACGCCGGTATTCAACCCCGCCTGCAAGACCGGGAACCTCTATAAAATACCCGTAAAAAACAACTGTGAGCGCAGCAAAGCTCAGCCACGCCGCAAAAGGATATTTTCGCAGCAGCCAGAATATTAGTATGGCAGCCACACCGTACTCTCCGTAATCTGTCTTCATCCAGTACGCCGTCATATAGCACAGCGCACAAAGCGGCAATCCTGCCAACGCACATGCGCCGCGGCTCTTTGCCAGCCGGAATTTTCCGAACTTTTCAAAAACCGCCTTCGGCAGCCCGGTAATGGAATAAATCGCGGCAAGCCCAAGAAACAGAGTAAAAAACACATTTATATTGTCGGGAGAATACCATGGACTTCCATGCACCAAATTGTATGGAGGAGTGCTGATCACCGCAAACAGCACAAGCCGTCCCATATATTTTGGCATAGACCGCGTATAATGCGCCCCCTCCGCGATCAGAAAACAGAATATCGGAAACGCCAGCCGTCCGATCGTTCTGATCGGTCTGTAAACAGGGTCATCACTCTGTACAAGGAATGCGCCGATGTGATCGATCAGCATGATTGCCATCGCAAAGAATTTAAGCAGATTGACGTTAATCGGGGTTTTCAGACGAACAACATCATCAAGCCTTTCCGCAGTATCGTTCATAAAAATTCACACTCCGTATGATATTTCTTGTCCCGGCGACTCATAAAAAACACAACTCCGCATAAATTCATCGGGATCGACACCGGGCAGGTTATATGCCAGCACAGCCTTGACATAAGCTGCTTCGGGTGACATATCATAGAATTTCTTTATTCCGGATCGCTCTGTATCCGTCTGTGTGGAGTAAACTTCACTTTCCGTACTCTTAAAGGAGCCAAGCCACAGATTAACGCCGCATTCATGGCATGTTTCGGCAAATTTCAGCAGCGAAGGAAGCTTCTTTTGGGCATAAGCGGTGTATGCCGTTGCGCAGTGATACCCGTAATTGATTACCGCGTCATAGCCATCCGGATTGATCACAGAATAATCCATTCCCGGATAGGAACGCAGAAGCAGCACTCTCCTTGCGCCGAAGTCAACGTATTTCTCCGAAATAGGCGGCCATGCAGAGTTCATGGAATCGGTCGACGGATTCAGCCGGGATAATTCGGGGACAAATCTCCCGTCACAAACCACGCCAAAACAGCTGCCGCCGTATGATGAGAATTCATCGGCATAACAATCGGCGGAACAAAGCCGCGTAGCAAGATAAACAACCTGCAAGCCGTCTGAATTTCTGCGATAGGAAACAAAGACGCCCCTCACGCCTCCGTTCAGAACAAAATCCACCGAGGCGCGGAAATTCGGAAGCGCATTGCTCGCCGGATCGTTCGGCGGACGATCGGAAGCCGTGAGCACAATCGGGCATTTTGTATGCCGCATGAGCATTCCGATGGCGGCAGAAGTGTAAGCGAGTGTATCGGAACCGTGGGTAATGATAATGCCGTCGTATGCAGATGTGTGAACTTGATTCAAAGCCTGATAGAGCAAAGTCCACACTTCGCATGTGAGATTTTCACTCAGAATGCTGTATGGGTTGATGACCTCAAACTCACAGTCCGAATAGTCCGGATATTTTTGGCGGAACTCTCGTATCAGTATATAGGGAGAATCGCCCACTATCCCTCTCACTCCGTCACTGCAGGTGCTTCCGATGGTACCGCCAGTCAGCACGACAAGTATTTTCCCGATTTTGGATGTCATCAGAACACCTCCGTTTTTATGATTCTGTGCTGAATGTATTTTTATTATATCCCCTAAATATGGTCAAGTCAACAAAAATTGTATCGCTCAAAATATTAAGCTTGACTAACCGTGTACATATGTGATAAACTTGTCCTCAATAAGGGAGTAGTCGGCACGGATTTTTTGTATTAAATCCGTGTGTTAAAGTCGACATACTGAAACGATGGTTTCCGGCTTTAAACTAAATGGCGAGACTTATCTGCTTTTTTGAGGCAGATAGGTTTCGCCTTTTTCATTTGCTCTCTGAAATTACATATTGCGGAGGTATTTTGCCATGAATCTTTTTGACCTTTTTGTGATCGCCGTGGGACTATCAATGGACGCTTTTGCCGTTTCGGTATGCAAGGGGCTTGCCGTGAAAAGGATAGGCAAACGACATGTCTTCTCCGTCGGCATGTATTTCGGCGGCTTTCAGGCACTCATGCCACTGATAGGCTATTTTGTCGGCAAACAGTTTGAGTCAATGATCACAAGCATAGACCATTGGATTGCCTTTGGGCTGTTAGCGGTCATCGGCGGAAATATGGCGCGTGAAGCTCTTTCGGACAACGAGGAAAACACACCCGACAGTTCCTTCGGCTTCAAAACAATGCTTCCCTTAGCGATTGCCACCAGTATTGACGCACTTGCGGTGGGTGTCACCTTCGCATTCCTCAATGTCAGCATCATTCCCGCCGTGTTGCTGATCGGCGCGACTACATTCGCCATTTCCGCCGGAGGGCTTCAGGTCGGAAACATGTTCGGAACCCGCTACAAATCGAAAGCCGAGCTTGTCGGAGGCATTATCCTGATCTGTCTCGGCGGAAAAATACTCGTCGAACACCTGTTTTTCGGAGGCTGATTGACAAAATAATAGCTGATATTGTATAAGAGCTTATCTTCATAATGGTCTGGCATTACATTTGGAAATGAATCTGGCGCGGGGCGCAGGCAAATACGGCTGGTAAAAACACCGAACCAAGCATTTTGCGCTGAATGATAACTGTAGCCCGCAACCTACCTTTTGCCCAAGGATCCCGCATCCGGGAGCGAATATGTCGAAGAAAGCGTCGGAATACTCTTCAGAAACAATTGTTCTTCTCTGACAGACATTGGTCTGTATCTCACCATGCCTGTTCGCTTTCTTCTCCATCTGCGCACGTACTTCCTTTTCTCAGAGGAAAAAGAAAATCGGCATGCTTCGGGAATTGGACGCCGGCAATCGGTGACAGGCAAATATTATTGCATCCCCGGGTCTACACACGAGCCAAAGACAACCCCTTGAAAAAACAACACCACCATCTCCGTTCGCGGGTCGAAGCGCGGATGCGCTTCGATATTCAGCTCCCCGTCGCGGGAATCGCACCAAAAGCCCTGATGCGGGTGGATTGTTTTCCCTTTCACAGTACGCTGATTTCGTCCATCTTTCCCGCTCTATTTGCCGCGCCCCTGCGCAGAACCTCATTCAAAGACAAAGCCCAAACAAAACGCTGATAACCCCATATTATTCACTAAGAATTGATTTGCACCCCTCGGAAGGAATTGGCTGACACAGACTTCTGCCAATGATAATACCTTACAAAAAAGTCGCTGAGATCAGATTTTCCAATCTACCCAGCGACTTTTTTCATTTCTTCCTCCAACAACTTAATATATTTTCTTGTATGTCCTTGGGAATTGCAGCACATCTCTGATATTGCTGATTCCGGACACATACATTACAAGTCTGTCCAGTCCCAGACCGAAACCGCTGTGCTGGACGCTGCCGTATTTTCTTGTATCCAGATACTTCTCATACGCTTGCAGCGGCATATTTCTATGCTTCATCGCTTCCACAAGCTTGTCATAATCGGTCTCTCTTTCGCTGCATCCTATGATCTCTCCGACGCCGGGAACAAGCAGATCGGTGGCTGCAACCGTCTTTCCGTCCGGATTCTGCTTCATATAAAATGCCTTCAGCTCTTTGGGATAGTTGACCACAAATACCGGGCGCTTGAAATGCACGTCGGTCAGGTAACGCTCATGCTCTGTCTGCAAATCACATCCCCAGAATACCGGATATTCGAACTTGTGCTTGCTGTCCTCAAGGATTTTAACTGCTTCGGTGTAATCCACACGTGCAAATTCGCTGTTGACCACGTGATTCAGTTTATCGATCAATCCCTTTTCAATGAACCGATTGCAGAATTCCATCTCCTCTGCGCAATTGTCAAGCACATCCTTAATCACGTATTTGATGAATTCTTCGCCAATATCCATTATTTCGTCAATATCCGCAAAGCACACTTCCGGCTCGACATGCCAGAATTCGGCAACGTGTCTGGGAGTATCGCTTTTCTCTGCGCGGAACGATGGTCCGAATGTATAGATTCTGCCAAGACCGCCCAAAGCTGCCATTTCTCCCTCAAGCTGACATGACACGGACAAGCCGGCTTTCTGTCCGAAATAATCGTCACGGTAATACTCTTCCTCTGTTTTATAGGAAGCGTTCCACGGCTGGGTGGTGACTCTGAACATTTCCCCTGCGCCTTCGCAATCGCTTTCGGTGATGATCGGCGTGTGAACATAGGTGTAGCCGTTATGGTTGAAGTAGCTGTGGACAGCAAACGCAAGCCGGGAACGAATTGTCAGACCCGCCTTCATCAGGTTGGTTCTGGTTCTTAAATGGGGAATGGTTCTCAGAAAGTCCACGCTCGTCTTCTTTTTTTGAAGCGGATAGGATGGCGGACAATCTCCCAACATCTCAACCGAATCCACCTCTAATTCGATCACATTCCTGTCCGACGGAACAAGAATACCGGTTGCTTTCAGCGAAACTCCGAAATTCAGAAGGGGTTTAATGACTCGCTTATAATCCTCTTCGGACATTTTATCCTGATGGATTGTCAATTGAAGATTCCTGACGGTTGTTGTTCCGTCATTCACCTGAATGAACGTCATAGGCTTGACTTCCGCGGATGTCTTGACCCAGCCGCACACCGTAACCGTTTGGTTAACGTATTCGGAGACATTTGAAAACAATCTTGCAATATCAATGTGTTCCATTTTAATATACCACCTAACTTCTTTTATTTTACATCCAACACAGATAATACATAAAATTATCTTTTATATTAGCACGAAAACTGTTATTTGTCAATAGAAATTGCTTGCATTGCCACGACTCTATCATAAACGCATCACATTATTCCAGAAAGAATGAAAAGCCTCTGCACTATCAATCGGCAGAGACTTTCATTCCATATCAGGATATGATTATGATTCCGTTTTCACATCGTCTGAGATCTTGTCAACGACTTCGTCAGCGACATCTTCCACGGATGAGGCATCACTTTGCGCCGCGGTGGAATTCTTTTTCTTTACCGCTTTTACAATCAGAATAACGGTCACTGTCACAAACATCAGAACGCTGATAAACTGTGAAGTGGAAAGCGGACCGACAAAACCGCGTATCTTATCGCCGCGGAGGAATTCGTCCAGAAACCTGATCACGGCGTAGGACAGCAAGTAAACATACATCAGCTTTCCGCTAAGCTTCTTCCTGATATACAGAATCATGATCAAAGCAAACAGAACAAATTCAACACCCGATTCCAACAGCTGAACGGGAAATCTCGACACTCCGTTTGCGGACGGAACCAGCGCATTGTGAAAAGTGAACCCGAATGGACATTCTATGCCGTAGCAGCATCCGCCGAGAAAACAGCCAATGCGGGCAAAACCGTGAAACAGCGGAACACAGAATGCCATCACGTCAAAATATGGATATTTCGGCAGCTTCAAGACCTTCATGTACCAAAAGGCTCCGATCAACGCGCCGAACAAGCCTCCGTAAAACACCATTCCGCCAAACACAGTGCCAAAAAGTATCAGGTAATTCCCGAAAGAATGAAGCAGTGAAAAATGATCTTTGGCGGCTTTGACGAGCATACCGGAATTAACCACGCCGTAAAGAATATGTGCTCCGATAAACAGCCCCAGCATTGCCGCAAGGGCGACATGCGGCACATGGTTCTGATCGATTTCCTTCCGCTTTCTGGTAACCAGCCATGCTGCAAGCCACATGATAAAAAAACCGAAGCCTGCCATAATGGAATAGGATGACAGCTGTCTACCGAATATTGTAATGTAAGGCAGCAATGATAATTCCTCCCTGATAATACAGATAAATCCGCTGTAAATAAATTTACAGCGGACCACTGTCAGTAAAACCGAATGATGTGCAAATAATACCTGAATTAATTCCTTCTGAAATATGGACCTAACGTTCGATCAAAACAAAACCTGATGTACCGACGTAATCGGAAAATTAGCCCTGGTTAGCCATCATACCGATAACAGCAAGAACGTGTAATACAAGACCAATAATGGAACATACCATACCGGCTGTTGCCTTTCCTCTGCCGGGAGTACCTTCAGGCATAGCGTTTCTCGCCTGGATGCCCAAAATCATACCGGCGATACCCAACGGGATACCGCAAATAAAGAAGCTGAGAATTCCGAGAACCAGTGATGCAGTTGCCTTTCCGCTGGCGGGATGGGTCATCTGCTGCTGATAGGGCTGCTGCTGATAAGGCTGCTGCTGGTAGGGCTGCTGCTGATAGGCCTGCTGCTGATAAGGCTGCTGCTGGTATGCCTGCTGCTGATAGGGCTGCTGAGGAACCTGGCTTGCTGCGAGAGGCGCTCCGCAAACAGTGCAGGATACTGCCTCATCGGGCATCTGGGAACCGCAATTGTTACAAACTTTCATAAAATAGTCTCTCCTTAATAGAAAAATTTTTAATGGTAAAACAGCAAAATATAGAAAGAATTAATTAGGATTATTACATACTGCTAAATACTCAAAGAACTCCTCCAAGAATCATCATATCTTCCATCAAAGTGGCACATCCGCCTATGCCGACAATGCACAGGCATGAAACCAGTGCGATACCGCCAATGACAATGCCGATGATGGAACATACCATTCCCGCAGTAGCGACACCTCGATCAGGATGTCCCAACGGCATCTTGTTTCTCGCCTTTACGCCCAATACACAGCCTATGATACCCAAAATCAATCCCACAAAAACGGTGCCAGTCACCAAACTCAGTCCTCCGAGAACCAAAGACGCTACCGCCATTCCCTTGGCGTTGCTGTCAATATACACCGGCTGAGCATACGGCTGTTGATAATAGCCCGCCTGTTGATAATCCTGCTGCTGATAAGGTTGCTGCGGAACCTGACTAACCGTCAGAGGCGCACCGCATACGGAGCAGGAAATCGCTTCATCCGGCATCTGACAGCCACAGGAATTGCAAATTTTCATATTTCTGTCCCCTTTTCGATCAATAAATACTCTGTTTAAGCAATCATCAACATTTGTATTTTATCATGTAAGTTAGGCATTGTCAACTGTTTATTATTCAGATAAAGAAAAAAATTGAATAAATTGCCGTATAATAATCGATGTTGGCAGTGGGCGTTGTAGAACACAGTGCAAAAATTCCCACAACCAAGCAAACGACGGCAAGGGTCATTAATCCGCTGATGATCGCGCCGATGATCGACAATGTCAGCCCGGCAGTTGCAATTCCTCTGCCGGGAACGCCGACAGGAAGACGGTTTCTTCCCTTAATGCCGTAAACGATACCGACTATGCAGATCAGCAGTCCGAAAATAGCGGGAATGCCCGAAAGCTCCGGGGCAAGAACACTGAGAACAAGTCCTACCAGACCAAGAACAAGCGAAGCAATGGCTTTTCCTTTGCCGTCGGGCTGACCGACCGCAGGCTGTGGAACGTAAACTGTCTGATACTGAACGATGGTTTCAGGTTCCGGTTTTTCAATCCTGGCCAGTTCCGAGTTTCTCCCGCCGGATGCGCGGCTGGCCGTAGACGCAGTTCCGCTGCCGGAGAAGGAGGCAGAAGTGTCCGGCATCTGTGATTCAGAAGCAATGTTCTTTTTCATCTCTTAACTCTCCTTTAATAAACGATCACATAAAGAGGACTGTGAAAAGATCACTGTACTCCGAAAGAAACGACGTATCCGAATTAGCGGCTCCGACGGCAAGACAAGCCGCCATTGAGCAGACACAGACCGTGCAGATCGTAGCGATAGAGCCAATGACAATTCCTATGATACCGCAGATCAGACCGCCTGTCGCCATTCCTCTGTTGGGATGACCCACGGGAAGCTCGTTTCTCGCCTTCACGCCGTAAACTGTTCCGATAATACTGACGATAAGTCCGATCAGAGCAGGAAAATTCGCAAGGAAAGGCGCGACAAGAATGAGAATTATACCGCTCACACCGAGCACAAGCGCCGCCAAAGCCTTGTTGTTGACGCCCGTATCACCGCCCGGCTGAAAGGAAAAGCTCTGATCAGGCATCTGACTGGCCTTCAGCGGAGTGCCGCAGTTGGTACAGCACAATGCTTCATCCGGCATCTGAGCGCCGCATTTGTCACAAATTTTCATAATTACCTATACCCCTTTACAACAAATATCAGTTAAATTATATCATGCCGAAAGTTTGTTTGTCAATAATCATTTTTGATTTTTGCCGCCAAACGCCTATTTAATCTGAATTCCCTTCTTCTTCAGACGAAAATAAGCGTTCTCACGGAGCAGGGTGTAAAAGACCGACGTCAGCGGAATGAATATCAGCATGCCGGGAAGGCCCAGAAAGGCGTTGCCCATCAATGCGGCCAAAAGCGTCCAGATGGCAGGCAGTCCCATGGAATTACCCACTATCTTCGGATAGATCAGGTGGCTGTCGATCTGCTGTATCACCAGGAATATTGCCACAAATCCAAGTGCCTTCATAGGACTGATCATTACAATCAGCAGAAAACCGGTGAGCATGCCGATGAGCGGTCCGATATAGGGGATCAGCGCCATGAAGCCGATAAACATGCTGATGATGACAGTATACGGCATATCAAAGATACTCATCACAAAGAAGAACATCATTCCGAGTATGAAAGCGTCGAGGCACTGTCCCGAGATAAAGTAAAAGAAAGTGTCGGAACACAGGCGGGAAATCTCGCATAATCTCTCCGCCTTGTTTTGGCTCAGATAAGCGTAAGTCAGTTTTTTGCACTGGCACTTCAACCGCTTTTTCCCTGCCAGAATATAGATGGCAATGATGATTCCCGTAAAGATATTGAGCGCGGTATTCACCACCGAAGAGGCTGCGCTGTAGGCCGTATCAACCAGCGTTGTCACATTTTCTGACATCTGGTCGACCAGTGTAGAAACATTGAGGTAATTGATGATCTGTTCTATTTTTGCGGTGTCAACACCGTAGCCTTTGAGACTCGTTATCAGCTTAGGATAATAAATCAGGAACGCGTCTCCTATTCCAGCCACGGAATCGATCACCCTCGGCACAACTACATCAAAGACATGGTAAATAATCAGCGCCGTAGAGATCAGCGTCAGCACAAGGCTTGCCGTGTCAATAAATGAAGCGGGAATTTTTCTGCCGGTTTTGGCCTTTATCTTTCCCGCAAAAAAACTGAGCAGCTTCTGAAACCCCCGCATAGGCGCGTTGAGCACCACTGCAATCAGCACGCCGATGATGACCGGCATAGAGAGATGCACAACCCACCCCAAAAAAGCGATCACACTGCCCATATTGTTGAAAGCGGCAAACAGCGTGATTGAGATCAGGACAAACAGCAGTCCGTATTTGAAATACCCCTTTCCTTTTTCATCCATAAAAAAACATCCCCTATTTTAATGATAACGATATTATAAACGACTTATTGGGAATTATTGCTAACTATATGAAAAAAAATATCCTCATAAATATAAACAAAATGTAAACGACACAAATATTTGACAAAAATGTTTGAAATATCATAAAAGGTGTAGTATAATATAAAAGTACTGGGACGGTTGGTCGGTCGACTCCGTCCGCAGAGCAAAATTTATTTATTTGGAGAGTGACATAATATGCCTCTGGTAAACGCAAAGGACATGCTTATCAAAGCTATGGAAGGCAAGTATGCCGTCGGTCAGTTCAACATCAACAATCTCGAGTGGACAAAGTCCATACTTCTCACCGCTGAGGAGCTGAAAGCTCCCGTTATTCTCGGTGTTTCCGAGGGTGCCGGCAAGTACATGTGCGGCTACAAGACAGTCGTCGGCATGGTCAAGGGCATGATCGAAGAGCTGAACATCACCGTTCCCGTAGCTCTGCACCTCGACCACGGTTCTTTTGAAGGCGCAAAGGCCTGCATCAAGGCTGGCTTCTCCTCCATCATGTTTGACGGTTCCCACTATCCCATCGAGGAAAACATCGAGAAGACCAAGATTCTGGTCAACACTTGCGAAGTGCTGGGTCTTTCTCTCGAAGCTGAAGTCGGTTCCATCGGCGGCGAAGAGGACGGCGTTGTCGGTATGGGCGAATGCGCGGATCCCGCAGAGTGCAAGCAGATTGCTGATCTCGGCGTGACCATGCTCGCCGCAGGCATCGGCAACATTCACGGCAAGTACCCCGAAAATTGGCCCGGTTTGAGCTTTGACACCCTTGAGGCTGTCAAGAACACCGTCGGAGACGTTCCGCTGGTTCTGCACGGCGGCACAGGCATCCCCGAGGATCAGATCAAGAAGGCAATCTCCCTGGGCGTTGCAAAGATCAATGTCAACACCGAGTGCCAGCTCGCATTCCAGGAAGCAACAAGAGCCTACATCGAGGCAGGCAAGGACCAGCAGGGCAAGGGCTTCGACCCCCGCAAGCTGCTCGCTCCCGGCGCACAGGCCATCAGAGATATGGTCAAGACCAAGATGGAGATATTCGGATGCATAGGCAAAGCTGAGTAATTTTCCCCCATCACCCCGAAAGGGAAATCTGAATTCAATTCACTATTGATAAACCCCCGCTGAAGCGGAGTTTTTCCGGATCATCCGGAAAGATTCCGCCAAAGCGGGGGTGTTTTTATCTGCCGTGACGCCTGTCAATTAAATGTAAATGTCTGGATCACCTTATCATCGGAAAGAGAAAATGTTTCCGTGACTTCAATTTCAACCGAGCTGATCTCATTTTTTAATATATACGCTTTCTGAACTGCAATGCTTTTTCCCGGCTTTATCTTCTTTTCACCATTTTCAGTGTAGCAGGCATTGTCATCAAAAACAAAGGTCTCTTCCAGTTCAAAGCCATCCTGATATGCAGTTGCGATCAGCGCAATATCAAAGCTTGTCGCCGTGTCGCTGTTGTTTGAAAACTGATAAGTAACAACAAGGGAGGGATTCATGTCGTAATCCTCTGCTGAATAAGCAGAAACAATCTCAATTTCATAATCACCGAGTGTTCCTTGTGACGCCATGATATCGGGGGTGTCATCGTCAAGATGTTCGTCTTCACCGTATTCCTGAAAATACGATTCTGAGTCGTCGTAATTATCTTTGCCTGACAATACAAAGAATGTAATTACACCTATCAGAGCTACCAGCAGCACACCTGCCACGATAGCGAATATCCACCACGGAAAACTTTTTTTCTGCTGTGCGAAAGGCTGCTGATAAGAATATGGCATCTGTCCGTTCATGAACATCGGCTGCTGTATATTGACTGGCTGCGGCACATTGACAGGCTGCTGTACGACTGACTGCGTCTGGGTTACAGGACAACCGCAATTGGAACAGAAATTACCGCTGAATTCTGCGCCGCATTGAACACATTTCATTAAATATCTCTCCTGATAGAATATATTTTGGATGAATCGCTTTACTCTCATATTATCACGTTACAACCTGTTTGTCAAGTTATTCAAACAATAATTCACAGAATGATTCTTCGCAGGAACTTAGAATAATCTTATTTCATACATATTCCGGTTTACCATAATACATAATTTTTTTTTCCGCTTCCGCAAAATACTGACGTATCTTACGGAAGTTGCATTTTTATATTGACAACTCCGCAAAATGGGTAGATAATAGATAGCAACAATCCACATACTATAGGAAAGGTGAATTCAACATGCTTTCACTGGACAAATTTTACCATGCTGCCTATGTGCTCAAAAGCGTTCTGCGACGCACCGACCTGGTCTACGCGCCGGAACTGAATCCCGAGGCGGATATATACTTAAAGCCGGAATGCCTGCAGGTGACAGGTTCCTTCAAGGTCAGAGGTGCATACTACAAGATCGCCACTCTCTCCGATGAAGAAAAGGCCAAGGGCGTAATCGCCTGTTCCGCCGGCAATCACGCGCAGGGCGTCGCTCTCGCAGCCACCAAAAGCGGCATCAAATCGCTCATCTGTCTGCCGGATGGCGCTCCCATCTCCAAAGTCGAAGCCACCCGCAAACTCGGCGCCGACATCTGCCTGGTCAACGGCGTGTACGACGACGCTTACAACAAGGCTCTTGAACTGCGCGACGAGAAGGGCTACACCTTCATTCACCCCTTTGACGACGAATCGGTCATCGCCGGTCAGGGCACCATCGGTCTGGAAATTGCCGATCAGCTTCCCGATGCGGACGCGGTTATCGTGCCTATCGGCGGCGGCGGACTCATCTCCGGCGTTGCGTTCGCCATCAAACAGCTCAATCCCAATATCAAGGTCTACGGCGTACAGGCTGCCGGTGCGCCCAGCATGTTCAACTCCATTCACGACGGCAAGATCGAACGTCTGCCTTCCGTCTCCACCATTGCCGACGGCATAGCGGTCAAGGAGCCGGGTTCCATCACCTTTGACACCTGCCAGAAGTACGTTGACGACATCGTCACCGTCACCGACGACGAAATCTCCGCCGCCATTCTCGCCCTCATCGAGAAGCAGAAGATGATCGCGGAGGGCGCAGGCGCAGTTTCAGTCGCCGCCGCAATGTTCAACAAGGTTCCGGTCAAGGGCAAGAAGGTCGTCTGCCTGGTCTCGGGCGGTAATATCGACGTGACCATTCTGTCCCGCGTCATCAAGAGGGGACTGCTCATGTCGGGACGCACCTGCTCTCTTATTTTAGAACTGATCGACAAGCCCGGTCAGCTTCAGGGCGTCGCCAACATCATTGCCAACCTCGGCGGCAACGTCATCTCCATTCACCATGAACGTGCCAACGAAGGTTCCGACGTCAACGGCTGCTACCTCAGACTGCTGCTCGAAACCAAAAACTTCCAGCACATCGAGGAGATCAAGAAAGCACTGCTCGACGCAGGCTATCACTTTGCCAATAACTGATTTTTCACACACAGGAGGAATACCAATATGATCAAGACAATCTACACCAAGAACGCTCCCGACGCCATCGGTCCGTATTCTCAGGCAAAAATCGCCGGAGGCTTCCTCTTTGCATCCGGACAAATCGCCATCAATCCCGCAAGCGGCAATGTTGAATCCGATACCATCGAAGGACAGACCGAACAGATCATGAAAAACATCGGTGCCATTCTGGCAGAAGCCGGACTCACATTCGACAATGTGGTAAAGACCACCTGCTTCCTCAAGAACATGTCGGATTTCGGCACATTCAACGCCATCTACGGCAACTACTTCACAAGCAAGCCGGCGCGTTCCTGCGTCGCAGCGGCTCAGCTTCCCAAGGACGTTTTAGCCGAAGTGGAGATCATCGCTGTCTGCGAGTAATTACTATTTCATTCTGAAGCAATATAAAGTAAGCACGGTCATTCGATGAACAATTGATTTACCGTGCTTTTTTTGGAGTCTGGAGGTTAATCCTATGTACAAAGCCGTCATCTTCGACCTCGACGGTACACTGCTCAATACCCTTGCCGATCTCGCTGACAGCTGCAATTATGTGCTTGCTGCCAAGGGTCATCAGACATATTCTGTGGAACAGTATAAACAATTCGTCGGCAACGGCGCGGCGATACTCATGAAGCGCATTCATCCCCAGGGAACCTCTCAGGAAGAGCTGGATGATTCACTGGCGAAATTCAGCGAGTATTACAGCGCTCACAAGGACATCAAAACCGCTCCGTATGAAGGCATTCCGGAATTGCTTGACCAACTGAAACAAACAGGGATTCACCTGTGTGTACTCTCCAACAAGCCGCATGAAATCAGCATACAGATTGTGAAGGAGTATTTCGGGGAAAGCACCTTTGAAATTATTTTGGGTAAATCGGCTGATTTTCCCGTGAAACCCGATCCGACTTCCTGTCTCTATCTGATCAGTCAGCTTGGACTGGAAAGAAGTGAGGTGCTGTATGTAGGCGACAGCAATGTGGACATGCAGACCGCCCGAAACGCAGGGCTCACCAAATGCGGCGTCTGCTGGGGATTCCGTTCCGAAGCGGAGCTTAAAGCGGAGGGCGCAGATCATCTCGCTCACACCACAGAGGACATCTACACCCTCGTAGCCGGAGGTAACTCATGAAAAACAATTCCGTACAGCGAGCCGTTCGGATCGGCGCATCCGTTCTGTTAATTCTGTCCCTGCTCATCACAGTCTCATGCGGCACACGGAACGTCGTCATCACCGCAAACCAATTTACCCGCACCGAGGCACAGATTCCCAACCCCATGAAGGGCTTCGCCTGTTTTTACGAAAAGCCCGATCAGGATGCTTCCATGGAATACATCGGCGTGAAATTCAGCGAAATCTACACATACGAAAACGGTCAGGGCGGTCTTGAAACGGAGGATCTTGACAGAAAGCTCTCAGAGGTGGCTGACAGGGGAAACTCCACCATTCTGCGCGTGTATATTCTGAACCCGGGCAGCGTAAGCGCTGAAGAAACCGGTCTCTTCCTGCCGGAAGAGCTTTACAGTGAATTGAAAGCGTCAGGCAATATTTACTCCAACACCGTCGCAACCGGGCTGCTGGAATACCCCGACTTCAACTGCGAAAAGCTGATCAGCTGCATGACGGAATTCATACAGCTTTTCGGAAAGAAATACGACGGGCACGCAGCCATAGCGACGGTTCAGATGGGACTTTACGGCTCTTGGGGCGAATGGAACATGTCGGAGTGCCGCAACGGCAAGTGCTTAATGACCAATGATAACCTCAGGAAAATCATCGAGGCCTATGTATCTGCATTTACCAAGACCAAACTCATGGCCCGCAACCCTTCGCTCGGATACGCCAACGAATTCCCGATAGGCTATCACGACGACAACTTCATGTTCAACACATCCGACTTCCACACCAAAAGTCCCGAATGGAAAGCGCTGCTCAGAAAGCAGAACTACACCTACGGCACGCTGCAGCAGTTCTACGATTTTATCAACGGCAACGGCGGCAAGTACGAACCGCTGTGGGACATCTGGAAAACCCAGATGTTCGGCGGCGAACTGTCGATGCAGATGTCAATGGAGCCCTTCGGCCCCCTGTGGAGCGGAACGGAACGTGAAGCGCTTGCATACTGCATCAATCAGTTCCACATGTCATGGCTGATGGGCGTCGGTACCGGCGGAATCCCCGACGCCAACTCCGACGAGTATCAGGAATTCCGCAAGGTCGCTGCCAGCTTTGGTTATGACATATTCATTGATTCGGTATCAGGCAAAAACCGCACCTCAAAGCTGACAACCACATTCAGCAATTCCGGCATCGCTCCGTTCTATTACGACTGGGCTTTGGAATATCGGATAGTGGACAACGAGGGGAAACTGGTCTTCACTTACCAAGACGAGCAATTCCGCCTTTCCCGACTGCTTCCCGACGAGACAGCGGAATCGGTGTTCTTCATTCCCGAGAACCTGACAGCCGGTGAATACACGGTGCAGCTGCGGTTTGTCAACCCTGCCGAGAGTATATCCAAAAAAAATCTGCCGCTGCGCCTTTCCAACGACCACGAAATCAGAGACGGCATCTATGAGCTTGCCAAAATAACCGTTGAATAAACCGATAAACGCAAAAGACTTGCGCTGCTCCCATCTCACAGGGAAAAGCGCAAGTCTTTTTTTGTATTTTCCAATAATCACCCGAACACCCTGAGCGAATCGAGCGGTTTTCCGTCGGCGTCAAAAAACGCCTGATTGTCCCATGTGCTCCCTCCGTAGTACCTGCCGCCGTTATCGGGGTCATACCGTGCGCAATAGCTGCTTGCCCATCCCGAACCGTACTTCTCCCATTTCGTGCGATTGGCAGTAGGATCGCTTCCCACCGGAATCCACGCACCTTCCCAATAAAATATTCCCAGTGCGCCGCATTCCCCGGAGGCCTTCATCACAGCTTTCACAAACTCCGCCTGCCCCTGCGGTGTGGCAGGGTATTCCCGCAACAAATCAGACTGTCCGATGATATTCTGGAAACCGTCTCCGTCTTCGAGAGTGAAGGGATATGCCGTTTCCAGCACGACGGTCTCCTTCCCGTATTGGGTCTTCACGTCGGACAGCAATTCCTTCATTTCATCCAGGCTCCCGTGCCAGTAGGGATAATATGAAATCCCGAAAATGTCGTAATCCAGACCCGCACCGTCAAGCTGTCCGGCATACCACAGCATGCCGAATTTGTCTGCTACAGGTGCAAAATGAACGGCAATCCTGATAGACCTGCCCTTGGAAGACGCAAAATCACGCACTGCTCTGGAAGCGGACCGCAGCAGCAACAAAATGTTTTCCCACTCGTATTCTCCCGCAAGCCCGCTGTTAATCTCATTGCCGATCTGCACCATTCCTATTTCCGCACCGGCATCCGATATTTTCGCAAGAGCGTTTACGGTAAAATCATATATCTCAGCGGATTTCTGATTCACCGTCATATTTTCCAAAGCCTTCGGCGCATACTGCCGCGAAGGGTCAGCCCAGAAGTCGGAGTAATGGAAGTCCACCAGCAGCGGCATTCCGTACTTTGCCGCCCTGCGTCCGATGGCAGCGGCCTTGTCGGTATCGCAATTGCCGCCGCCGTAGCCGTTTCCGTTCCCGTCATAGGGATCATTCCACACCCGCACCCTGATGTAATTGACCCCCGCTTCGGAAAGGGTTTTCAACAGTTCCTGGGGCTTGCCGTCACAGCCGTAAAAGACAGCGCCGCTCTGTTCCAGTGAGATGACGCTCGAGACGTCCATCCCCTTGATGAATACGTCTGTCGATGCCTGATCAGAACATCCCGGCAAGCAAAGTACTATGACAATCAAGCAGCCCGTTACAACAAAGATTAGTCTTTTTTTCATTGATCGGCTCCCTTTATCAGTTGTCGAAAGCGTATGAAGCCAGTGACCAAACGGCAAAAACAACACAGGTATCATTTGCCCCGCGAATGCTTCACGGCCTTCCGAATCTCAGCGAACGCCGCATCTTCCCCCTGTTCGGCAAGAATGGTGAGCCAGCCTTCCAAAAGATCGGAGGTCTCGGGATGAATGCTCCTGCGATGCTTTCCTTTGAGAAAATATTTCAGCGGAGAAGCATCCGTGTAGTCTTTCTTCATGTACGTCTTGCTCGCAGCCATGCGGTCACAGAACATCTCAGCGACAAATACAACGGGCATTTTCACAGGCTGACAGAGACGCGTGACCGGATCGTAGTCCGTCCAGAATTCAAAGTGATGGCGGTTGCGTCCCTTGTGGTGCATCCACGCGCGGGAATAGCCTATGTCTTCCCGTTCCGCTTCATTCGGGCTGCGCATTCCCTGGAAATACTTCACGCCGTTCCAGAATTCTGTGGGACTGTATTTGCTCAGGTCGTGCAGAAGCCCTCTCATCGGAATGCCGGCGCGGAAACAGTTGACAATGACCTTCCGCCGATGACCGTTGATGGTGTGAAGATGTCCGTAAAATCTTGACGCAAAATTCATCTGTGATAACACTTTCCTTATCTTTAATTCCTTATGAATATGCTATATCAGAAAAACCGTTTTGTCAAGTGGTGTATTTTATTCAAAATATTCATATATTTTCAAATAAAAAAACGCAACTTTTGTCTAAAAGCGGGGTTTTTCGTCCCGTGTAACAATTTAAATTGCAATGTGACGAAACATATATTATAATAAATATGTACAAGAGAAAGACATATTTATTGGCGATTCGTATAATTGATGTGGAAATGCTCTTTTCTGCTCACAATGAACTCGCCAACGTGCCGTTTGGCAGGATGGGAGGATTATCAATTATTATGCATACTATACCCTTTTACGAATTCGGGTTGTCCACGCCTGTGATGCAGGCGATTGACGACCTGGGATACGAAGAAGCCACTCCGATACAGACGCAGGCCATTCCGCTGCTCATGAGCGGCAGAGACGTAATCGGACAGTCCCAGACCGGCACCGGCAAAACCGCGGCGTTTGCCATCCCTGCCATCGAACGGCTGCTCGCCGACAGAGAAAATGGCGTGCAGGTGCTGATCCTCTGTCCCACCAGAGAGCTTGCCATACAGGCATGCGATGAAATCCGCAAGCTTACCTGTCATATTGACACTATCCGTTCGGCAGCCATCTACGGCGGCCAGGACATAGAGCGTCAGGTGAGGCAGCTTCGCAACGGCGTTCAGATAGTTGTGGGCACTCCCGGAAGGGTGATGGATCACATGCGCCGCGGCACATTGAAGCTGAACGGCGTGAAGATCGCCATTCTCGACGAAGCCGACGAAATGCTGTCCATGGGATTCCGTGAAGACATTGACAAAATATTCGCCGATATTCCCACGCAGCGGCAGACAGTGCTTTTCTCCGCCACCATGTCACCCGAGATTCTGGAAATAACCAATCTCTATATGACCGCACCCCAGGTCATCCGCATCGTGCGGAAGGAGCTGACCGTCGAGGGAATCGACCAGTATTACTACAACATTCCGCACAGTCACAAGATCGAAGCGCTCAGTCGTCTGATGGACGTATATCACCCCGAACCAGCCATGATCTTCTGCAACACCAAAAAGCAGGTGGACGAACTTGTCAGCGCCATGCAGCAGCGCGGATACATCGCCGAAGGGCTTCACGGAGATATGAAACAACAGGCACGCGACCACGTGATGAACACATTCCGCAGCGGGAAGGTGGATATTCTCATCGCCACCGACGTGGCTGCCAGAGGAATCGATATCTGCGGCATCGGCGCGGTGTTCAATTACGACATACCGCAGGATGTGGAATACTACGTCCACCGCATCGGCAGAACCGGACGTGCCGGAAAATCCGGGCTTGCTTTCACCTTCGTCACCGGCTCCCGGGAAATAGCGGAACTTCGCTGCATCATGAACTACACGCGCAAGGAAATCACCCGAAGCACGATACCGACATGCGCGCAGGTCATGGAATGCCGCAAGGAGAGATTCGCCCGCAAAATCTGCGCCGCTGTGGAAAACGAGGATCTCAGCGAATACATACAGATGGTGGAACAGCTTACCGACGAAGGTATATCCTCCATTGAAATTGCCGCAGCTCTGCTCAAGTCAGAAATGACTTCCGACGGCAGAACCGCCATGCCATCCGAAGCCGACGATTTCGTCTTTGCGGGTCATGAACGCCGCAGACAGAGGAACAGGGATTTCCGCGACGGGAAAAGACCCGAAAGACGCGACAGGAACAACCGTCCGACCGCCAAAATATACATCAACCTCGGCAGCAGCATCGGACTTCTTCCCAAACATATCGTCGGCACGGTAGCCGGTGAGACGGGAATGCCCGGCAAATTCATAGGAAGAATTGAGATAAACGAGCGCTATTCCACATTTGACGTGCCGCAGGAAGCGGCTGAAGCGATCATAGACACCCTGAACAAAACCCGCATGATGGGCAGAAAAGTCAATGCACGCCTATTTGACGGGCAGTAAACAAAAGACCATACAACTTACATCCAACGTCACGCTGCATTTTTTATCCGGCGTGACGTTTTTGGTTTGACAGATTCTCCCGGCAGTAGTATAATCAATTTACAATCTATTGATAAAGGAAGTCTGAAAAATGATCAAACACATCGTACTTTTCAAACTGAGCGACAACAGCCCCGAAAACTGCGCAAAGACAGCCGATATTCTCCGTTCGATGGACGGCAAGGTGGACCTGCTGCGCGGAATCACGGTCGGCGTGGACAATCTTCATTCTCCACGTTCCTATGACATCGCGCTGGAAGTGCTGCTCGACGACATGCAGGCACTCGAGGCCTATCAGCAGGATGATTACCACTGCAATGTTGTCAAAAAACATATGCATTCCGTTGCCTGCGCCAGTGTCGCCATTGATTTTGACATCGGATAATTGACAGTCATGTCAACCTATCGTTGACATATTTTGCCCAAACATTGATTGACATTTTCCCCTGAAATGGTATATACTGGACACATCGTTCGGAATTCAGGGAATTCCATCCGTCACAGCTTAAAAGAGCTGTGTCAATAAATTTTTGTTTTGGAGGAAAATAACAATGTCAGAAGCAAGACTTTTCCATCAGGAAGACTGTAATCTTTCCATGCTCAACGGCAAGACCATAGCTATCATCGGCTACGGCAGCCAGGGTCACGCACATGCCCTCAACCTCAAGGAGTCGGGCTGCAACGTCATCATCGGTCTTTACGAGGGCAGCAAGTCCTGGGCAAAGGCTGAGAAGCAGGGCTTTGAAGTTTTCACAGCCGCAGACGCTGCCAAGAAGGCAGACATCATCATGATCCTCATCAACGATGAGCTTCAGGCTGATATGTACAAGAAGGACATTGAACCCAACCTCGAGGAAGGCAACATGCTCATGTTCGCTCACGGCTTCAACATTCATTTCGGCTGCATCAAGCCCCCGAAGTTTGTCGACGTCACCATGATCGCTCCTAAGGCTCCCGGTCACACCGTCCGTTCCGAGTACCAGGCCGGCAAGGGTACACCCTGCCTTGTCGCTGTTTATCAGGACGCTACCGGTCATGCCCTTGATATGGCTCTCGCCTATGCCGCAGGTATCGGCGGCGCAAGAGCCGGTGTTCTGGAAACCACATTCCGCACCGAGACCGAGACCGACCTCTTCGGCGAACAGGCTGTCCTTTGCGGCGGCGTTTGCGCACTGATGCAGGCTGGCTTCGAAACTCTCTGCGAAGCAGGCTACGATCCCAGAAACGCATACTTCGAGTGCATTCACGAGATGAAGCTGATCGTCGACCTCATTTATCAGAGCGGCTTTGCAGGCATGAGATATTCCATCTCCAACACCGCTGAATACGGCGATTATGTCACCGGTCCCAAGATCATCACCGCTGAGACCAAGAAGACCATGAAGAAGATCCTCTCTGACATCCAGGACGGTTCCTTCGCAAAGGAATTCCTCCTCGACATGTCTCCCGCAGGTCGTCAGGTTCACTTCCAGGCAATGCGCAAGCTCGCTGCTGAGCATCCCTCCGAGATCGTCGGTGAGGAAGTAAGAAAGCTCTACAGCTGGAACGACGAAAGCTCCAAGTTCATCAACAACTGATCTTCATTTGTTGTTTGACACACAAATGAAGGCGGTTTTTGTATGTTTTGCCGGATTATGCAAAGTAATAGTAACCTATTATTGCCAACTTTCGGTGAAGCTCTTGACAATTATTTACAATAGCAATATAATGAGGAAAGAATGCGATGCTGGCTGATACGATACATGCATTGCAAATCGGATGTGTTACACATTTTTATATGGAAAGGGCTTGAAAAAAATGAAAAAAAGAAAAGCAGCATTTTCCCTGCGGATCCTGTTCACAGCCGCATTGATCACGGCTATGCTGACGTCTGTCGCTTTGATTGTCAATGCCAGTGCAGAAAGCAACGATCCGACGGCCAACGTCACGGCCAATGAATCGGAAACTGTAGAAAACGTGCTCTCCATCGGCGGGAATAAAAGAGCAGCCTCGCGGCTATACGCGCAGGCAAAAGCATCATCCTACAACGGAAACTATCGCAGTGAGCTCAATAGCGACAGTGTGGCCCTGGAGATTTACGACGGATTCTACGCAAATTTCGTGACAACTCCCGGCAACAGCCCCTTTACGGTCAATTTGGATCCCGCAGTGAAAGTCAATGGCGTCAATAGCGGTAATGTCGACGATGAAGGTGCAATCATCATCGAAATTGACAGGACAGACCCGAATTACATTAATTTTGAAAAAAGCGTAAGCCGCGGTGCCACTGCATTCGGCTATGATCACCCCGAGGTTTTCTGGATAAGAGATTATTCGTACAACTATTCCTCCAGTGTCACCGTCAATACCGACGGGACATTTGAAATCAATATCAATTCCGTTACAATTACCCCA
Source organism: uncultured Eubacteriales bacterium (assembly GCA_900317765.1). Taxonomy (GTDB): domain Bacteria; phylum Bacillota; class Clostridia; order Oscillospirales; family Acutalibacteraceae; genus RUG762. Next base: position 33,003 of record ONID01000012.1, read on the forward strand.
AGCGAATCGTACTCCGGCGCATACGCTCAGCGAGACACCGTTAACAACGGTATTGCAGCAGCCGTAAGCAGCATTCAGAACAGCATCCAAGCCGATGACACAAGATACATCATACTCAAAAAAATACACGACTATATCTGCAATCATGCGGTGTATGACTATCAGGCTGCAGGTCAGCAAGTCGCTACCGAAGCACACACCGCTGCTCCGCTCTTTAACGGAAAAGGCAAGTTTGTCTGCGAAGGTTATTCAAAATCCCTGAAAATACTCTGCGACAGATTCGGCATTCCCTGTGCGCTTGTGAGCGGAACAGCAGGCACCAACAATGAAGCGCATATGTGGAATTATGTGCAAATGGACGACGGCAGATGGTATGGCGTAGACGTTACATGGGACGATAGCGGAACCCAGCCTGTCTACAATTATTTCCTCAAGGGAAGCAACCAAATGGAGACCGATCACACCGCCACTCCGCCCGCTGTCAACAACAAGGAAGTTGCCATTGATTATCCGTCTATTAATCCTGTTGATTATGATCCAAATTGGAATCAGGGAACCACCACAACATCTGCCTCTGAAACCACCACAACATCTGCCGATGAAACCACCACTACATCTGCCGATGAAACCACCACAACATCTGCCAATGAAACCACCACAACATCTGCCGATGAAACCACCACAACATCTGCCAATGAAACCACCACAACAATGAAACCACCACAACATCTGCCAATGAAACCACCACTACATCTGCCGATGAAACCACCACAACATCTGCCAATGAAACCACAACCACAACAGCTGAGCCCAAGCGGATAACTGTCAGACTCGATGATCCCAACAACGGCTTCGTCAAATCAGCGGATCTCCCTGAAACCGCAAAGGCCAAGGCTGGCAACGATGATGTAGAGCTCAACAAAATCAGGATCGTTGTCACCAAGCTCAATGAAACAGAGAAAAAAACACTGAGTGAAGGCATCAGAAGAATCAACACCGGCTTCGATCCCGACAATTCCATCCTTGAAGCTTACGACATTAAGCTTGTGGACAGTAACGGGCAAACCGTCACGATCACCGAGGGCAAGATCAGAATCTGTCTTGCATTCTCGGGAACACAGACTAAGAAGTACACCAATTACGTCTACTCGATTTATCATCAGAAATCCGAGGGAGACGTGGAACGCATCAAGTCAGTGAATTACAACGCGCAGGGCGTATGGTTCGAGAGCGACAAGTTCAGTCCCTTCGGTCTGGTGAGCGTTGAGAAATCAAACGGTGAGCCTTCACCCGGCACAGGCGAAACTATTCTCATGACAGTGGTAGCATTGATTCTGCTTGCCTTAGCCGCCGGTGCCATCGCATTCGTTATCATCAGAAACAGAGCGTCTTCCGACGACGACGAAGCCGCATCATCCGAAGCCGCGACTCCGGACACAGCAGCTGCTTCTGAAAAGAACAGCGAAGAAGCGTCCGGCGCGGAGAATACGGCATCCGAAACAGCAGATGCACCTGAAAAGACAGACGAAGAATAATTCAAAACAGCTAAAAGAATTTTTTCTGCACTGCTGTACAAATAGCACACAATAACAAAGCGGCAGAGTTTCCGGAAAACAACCGGAGGCTCTGCCGCCATTCATTTTTTCGGTATTACTTTCGTATCCTTGTAATAATACGCAAGTATTTCACGGTATGATTTCCCGTTCAACGACATCAGATTGGCGCCGAATTTGCTCATTCCCACTCCGTGACCGCTTCCCCTGACGTCGAAAACGAAGGATTTATCCTCGTGTTTCAGCGTAAAACACGCCGAACGCAGCCCAAAAACATTGCGCAGCCTCTGTCCGTTGACAGTCACGCCGCAGACAGTATAGCTCATCACATACCCTGAATTGGAGCGCACACATCCCTCGACCCAATCAGCAGGCTTGCCTTGGGTGGCAATTCCCAACTTCTCATTGCAGATGCGGCTGAATTCGTCCTCAGTCAGCCTAACAGTGCTGCGATAGTTTTCGGCACAGATGTCGTCGCGGCTTTCCACCGAAACAAGATAGGGAAAATCTCCCTTCCAGACATTTCCGCCGTCTTCCGTCACGCCGCAGGAGAAATCATGGTACGCCGCGAGTATAGGCTCTCCCTTATAGGCTATATATTCCCCGTAAACCGAATTGACCAGTGCTCGGAGCCGTGAATAATTTCTGCGGTAATTCTCTCCCCATTGACTTTTCAGCCGCTTCTTTGAAACAAAACTCTGCGCTTCGGAGGGCGTGCCATAGATCCTGCGGTATTTCATCAACGTGTATGAAGCGACGGCTTGTGCCTTGATCGCCTCGTCGTCATATTCAATCGGCATCTGCGAAGCCACGACCCCGCAGAGATAATCGCTTTCGCTCATCAATTCTCTCTCTCCGGTAATGGGGTCGGTTACGGTGACCATGCGAATTCTGTCTGCATGAATGCTCAATTGGCTCTGTGATACAATTGCGCTTACGGAGGATTCCTGCACGCCAAACAGCAGGGAGGATGCCACCGGAATCACGGACAGCAGTATAATAAAGAGAAAACCCAGCAAACACACCTTTTTCGTTTTCTTCATTTGATCACAACCTTTGTTTTTATTCTTTTGTAATGATACTTTTACCACTTGTATATTTTTATTACTTGACTTTATATGTGATATAGGATAAAATATAAAAAGATAATTATGCAACTTACTCATCTTACAATATAAATTGTATGCAATACACTTTGGCAAAATCACATCGGCTTGAATTTTTCACTTGCCGATGGTGAACTGCCTGGGGGGAAACAAATGAAAATCAGACGATCTTTGGTGGTTTTGTTTATAATCGCCTCTCTTTTCATACCGATCTCAATATATCGGAATATGTTTTCAAAAAATGCATCAGATGAATTCGTCAGCACGGTTGGAATTATCTGCAATGTGCTGATGACAGTCTTTCTGCTGCTTGTCGTGGCTTTTTCCATTTTCAGCGACGATTACCCGCACACCTATTCACCTAAAAAATCATCTGTTCTCGGAACGATTTCCATGATTACCGCCGCGTTATGCGGGTATTCATCGGTACTCGGTCTGATCAGCAACGATTTGCCGATGTATTCCGGTACCGGCGGCGTTGTCTTTGCTATTCTTGGATTTCTCACCGTACTGTCGATGATGTTCTACTCGGTGACGTTTTTCAAAGGCGAAAACATGATACTTACTATGCCGGCTGTTCCGATCGCTCCCGCCTTATGGTACGGGTTCAGAATGCTTTCCGCGTTCCTGCGCTCGGCATCCATGGCGGATATCAGTGCCGAACTGCCTATCATAGCAATGAGCTGTTCCTTTACCATCTTTATGCTGACAATCGGCAAGCTTTTCTGCTGCATCAACTCCAACTCCATCAAATGGGGCTTTGCAGGCGGCTGCATAGGCATCATGACCTCCCTGTACTACAGCATCAACTGGCTGGTCAATGACTGCACCTCCTTCAACGACATCCTGACAAATCCTCTGATCCTTGTTGATGTATTTATGGCTCTGTTTGCCGTCGGTACACTCTTTCATATCTCCAATCCCTCTGAATATTTCGACGACGAGGAATGGGACGACTACTTCTATGAGACCTACGACCTTCCCAAGCCCAATCTTATCCTTCACACACCCGTTGATGAATTAGAGGAAGGCAGCCTCCTCGACGACGATATTAACGAATCCCCGTATATTCCGGTCAATACCTCCATCGGAGGCAGACAAAGAAGCCCGCAATTCAGCGGGGAACTGACGCAGCGCGAGCCGCGACGTCCTCAGCCCAGACCCGCGCCTTCCTACATCGCAAATCCTGCCGCGTATTACGGACAGTATCCGCAGCAGCCGCAACCGCAGCAGCCGCAGCAGAACCAGTATTATCAGCCTGCATATCCCACTTATCCGGTTTATCCCTATCAGGGCATTGTTCCTCCCAATTCAGGTTACGGAGCAGGTTATCCCAATCCTCAGCAGCCGGTGGAATACGTAAATCCATACGACGAAGCCGCCGCCAAGTATCAGTACGAACGCAGAAGAGCGGAACTGCAGAGCCGCGAACTTGAAAAGCTGACCGGCGAGGTGGATAGTTCCATTGCACGGCTTCAGACCAACGTCAATCGCAATCAACCGCCTTCCAACCAGTACGTCAACGCATCTCCCGACGAAAGGATTCCGGGCATGTCCAACGCCGCCCAGCAAGGCAGAAATGTCCGGCTGGCACAGGGGTATTCACAGTCCGGAGAAAGACTCACAGACCATGTAGACCGTCTGGAAAAACAGAATCGGGCAGCTTCCGCACCACCCGCTATTGATGAAGACGAGTACACATACGAGTATTATTATCCAACTGATGCTGCCGGATTCACCCCGAACCAATTCAATCCGACAGATAGAAACGCCAACAGTCAGAACGGCAGAAGATAATGGTATTCCAAATTCTGATAAGATTTCCCACATTGCTTTGTTTTAAGCCATGTGGGATTTTTTATTTGATGATATTTTAAAGCAAACCGTGGAATAATAATGTCGTAATATGGTTGAAATAATTTTTTAACATTTGTTTGTAAAATTATCATCTGTTTTTTAAAACTATGTATTGACATATTAATATTGACATGATATAATATTAACACAATGACATTTAGATAATTTGAGAGGAGAACAATTTATGAATATTTCAATCAACGACTACAGAATGATGTATGCACAGCGTGAAGTCAGCAGACAGAGTCGCATCAAGGCATTGAGCCTTCCGATATACACTTTCAATGAAGAAATGCTCAATTGCGTCACACATGCCATCGGCGCAATACTTGGCGTGGTGGGATGGATCATGAGCATGAAGCTGCTTATCGCGGCGGGAAATGCAGTCGCTATCCTCTCCATGTGCGTTTTCTTTGTTACCATGATCGTGCTTTACGCCAATTCGGCGCTCTATCACGGATGGGAACTGACAACTGCCAAAAAGAAATTCCAGATAATGGATCACTGCTCCATCTTCCTGCTTATCACCGGCACTTATGCCCCCTATACCCTCATGGTCATGAACAATCTCGCCGGAAAGATCATTTTCGCTGTTGTCGCCCTCGCTTCGGTGCTCGGCATCACGCTTAACGTCATCGACCTGAAAAAGTACGCTGTTCCGTCGATGCTCTGTTACCTCACTTCCGGCTGGTGCATCATTTTTGCCTATAAATATATCGCCGCTGCGCTTTCTCCCGATCAGCTGAAAATGCTGATTCTCGGCGGCGTGGTTTACACCGTGGGCGCTATCTTCTACGGGCTTGGCAACAAGATAAGATATATGCACACGATCTGGCACCTCTTTGTACTCGGCGGTACGCTCTTCCACTTTGCAAGTCTCTACAGCTTTATTCTCTACAACCTTTGAGAAGATTCAATCCGATTTGCTCCCATCACGACTTTTCCTCATCCTTTATGCCAATATACAAACAAACCCCCAAAACCCACCGTCCGGAATAACATCCGAAGCGGTGGGTTTTGGGGTATTATTACAAGTTACGTAATTACTTTGACCGCATGCCCGTCAGAAACCTTTTTCCCTCAGACGCGACACCAGCTGCACATAGAATTCTCTCACGTCAAAACCTTCGATATTCTCTCGGTTGAGGTCTATTACATCCCCGTGGGAGATTCCCCTGCGTCCGTTGACGGTGAGAAATGCGTAGTTCTCTCCCCAATGGAAGGAGGATTCCGAAACCAGTCCGTCGTTGGGTCCGTCAAAATGCTTTGCGATGGGATATGTGAAATTAAGCGGGAATTTGCCGCTTGTCGCCTTGTTGAGCTTGGAACCGACGCTTTGATAGAATACGGCGTCACTGTCCTTCACCGACTCATTGAAGGCTTTGCAACGCTCATTGGTCAGGTCGTAAACTGCTGACAGAAAATCCGGATTGCTGTCGCCTAATCTTCGCAAAGCAGCGTTGTAGGTATTGGCAATGGAATTCTTTACACTCTCAGGAACCTTTTTGAGCAGATAATCGGCAAAAAGGCATCCTTTGTGGGGTGTGTTGATGGTAGTCAGCGAGGCAACGTATTGATCCGCCCCGCAGTGGGAGATGGCATAACGACAGTCGAGTCCGCCTTTTGAATGAGCGATCACATTGACCTTCCCGCAGCCGGTTTCCTTCACAATCTGCTTGATTCTCCCGGTCAGTTCCTCGCCGCTGTCGGCTACCGAAAGGGCGGACTGATGATTTCCGTAGTAAATCACGGCTCCGTTTCTGATAAGTTCATCAGGGATCCTGCCCCAGTAATTGGGAAATCTGTAATCGCGGAAAAAGACGCCGTGTACAAGCAGTATCGGGTATTTCGTGCGGCAGACGCTTTTTTCCCGGCGGCTGTCATTCAGGAGTATCTTTTCATTCTCAAACTCCACTTCCCTTCCGGTAACGGCAATAATCTTGGCAAGGGCGATCAGATGGGCGATGGGAATAAATCCGCACAGCAGTCCGATGATTCTTATCTTCAGTCCCAGCTGTACCGATGTCACATACACCCTGATAATCCCGTTCCAGAATACCAGCGCCAGCACCAGCACAGCTGCAAGGCAGCTCACGGTATACTTGACCGGATGTTCGGTCATCCAATAAAACGCGCCAATGAGATGCGCTATGGAAGTGATGACCGTTCCTATCAGAAATGAAATCAACAGGTCAGTTCCCTCCGCGCAGACTCTCAGCCGGACACTTCTGAACCTGAGATTGTAAGGCGACGGTATAATATTGGCAAGCAGAAACAGCGGCACACATACAGGAATGATCACCCACAGCGCAGGGTATAACATGACCATTCCCGCAAGACAAGCCGTAACAGCAAAAATCAAACCGTCAATCAACCGAAACAGATACTTCAATTTCACAGCACCTCCTGAATACATTAAGTAAAAAGATCACTTCTTGTTTTTCTCAATCCATTCCGTCGTGTAATTGCGGAAATTTTCCTGTGCGCGGCTCATTTTCTGTCCCCTGCGGTGTACAAGAAACACATGCCGCACAAAGGTCTCGTCCTCAAAAGGTATTATTTTCACCTGTTCGTCGGCGTACTCCTCAGCAAGGAAGGTCGCAGAGATGCCCACTCCCCTCTTTTGTCTTGCAGCCTCCACAATCAGGGAATCATCGCTGATCTCAAGGAGTATCTCAGGATTCAGTCCGCCCTTCACAAATCGGGTGATATTGTGAGGGTAGAGCGAGAAGTCGCGCCCTTTGAGAATGATGGGATATCCGTTGAGATCGGGATAACGTATGACGGTATGCTCCGCCAGGGGGTGATCCTTGTGAACAATGGCGCGGAAATCGTGGGAAAAGCAAAAATCAGCCTCGTAATTGATCAGGTCGATCGGCTGCGGCAGAAAGGCAAAATCCACACGCCCGCTTTGCAGCATGTCATAGATAGGATACTCAGGGTATTCCACAAGATCAAGATGAACGTCGGGAAATGTATCGTAAAAATCCGTGACGAATTTGAGCGTCAGATACTTGGGAACGCCGTATGTCGTAGCAATATGCAGAGTGGAAAGGGCATTGATGCTCTCCTCGGTAAATTCGCTCTTGATGCGGCTGCACTCGCTCAGAATGACATTGGCCGTGGAATAGAGCTTGTGAGCGTAAACCGTGGGATTGAGTCCCTGCGTGGAACGGGTGAAAAGACTGCGCCCAAGTTCTTCCTCCAGCTTCTTTATCATCTTGCTCACTGCCTGCGGTGTGACAAATATCTTTTCCGCTGCCTTGTGAATACTTCCCAGTTCATACACCTTCACAAAACACCCCAGAAGTCTTTCATCCATTATCGTTCCAACTCCCTTCCTTTTTTTGATAATATTATACCATGTCATAACAAAATAATCAATCAATTACGAACAAAAACCGACTACCCAGGGATAAAGGATCACCTGTGTAGTCGGTTAATGAACAGCCTATTATGATTTAATCAAAGCGTCTCAATACTGCTCGCCTCTGTTTTTGGCATACACGGCAGTAAAGCTCATCATGGAAAGCATTGCCAGCAGGAGAGCGATATTCGCCGATACATTGGTCTCACCGGTCTTGGGGTTATCGCTTCCCTTTGGTCTGGGCGTACTTGCAACCGCGAACAGGCTGAAGCTGTCGGTTGTAATGGTTATGCCATCCTTGCCGCCGATGGCAAGCTGCTTGGTATCGATGCTCTTGTCGGCAAGCTGGTGGTAGACAGTATAATTATACTTGCTGTAATTCTTTTTGAGCGTATCATTGGGATAGGCAAGTGTGAAATCCACCTTGCCATTCTCGGAAACATAAGACGGCAAATCGGACTGAATATTTTTGAGGGAAACCTTATAAACGATCAGGTTGCTGTCCTTTTCATTAAAATCCTTGTTGACCTTCTTGATGGCGTCAAAGAACTCTTTTTTCTCGTCTGCGGTGGGTGCTTCCGCCAAGATCCATGTGACATCCGCAGCTATTTTTTCGCCCTCGAAAGCCTCATCTTTTACGATGAAATATGTGCCCTCGTGAGCCTTGGCTGCACTGATGATCTTCTTGCTGTCTTCGTGGATCACAAGGTCAGAAAACTTCTGCTCCTTCTTGCTGCAGGAAACCGCAAACTTGCTGAAGCTGTCGGTGGTGAACTGTATGCCGTCTCCGACAGGAGAAGCTGATATACTTGTGTCTATACTCTTGTCGGCAAGCTGATGATAAACCGCATAAGAATATTCATTCCTGAGATATTGCACCTCATAGGACGGATACGCAAGCGTTGCGGTCACCGCCGCCTTTCCTTTCAAATCCACCTTGTTTCCCTTGCTGTCGGCAACGTAAATGTCATAAATTACGCTGGGATTGTTTTCATTGAAGTCCTTGTCCGCTTTTTTGATGGCGGCAACAAAGGTCTTTTTGTCAGCGGTGGAAAGAGCCTTGGCGACAATCTTATAATTGCCGGCCTCCACACCTTTGACATTCTCAATGTAGGCGTCCTTGATAATCGTCTTGCTCTTGTCGTCGATCGTCAGCTTGACATTCGGAGTGCTGTTCTCGGTGTCATCCTTGCTGTCGCCGGTTCCGGTGGGAGTTGTGATCCGTGTGGTAGTCGTTTTGCCGCTATTGTCTGTTGCAGTGGTCGGAGTGGTCGCATTGCCTTCCGAATTGCTCGGTATTTCGATGTTGAAATTCGATTGGCTGAGGGGAATCACATAGACAACGCTCGGTTGATTGCTGTTAGTGATCTGAATCTCAGAGCTTTCCCCGCTGCCAAATGCGGTTTTCAGGTCGGCGTAAGGAATATAATAATGAACCCCTTCCAGATTCTCCGCTTCATAGAGACTTACCGCCGCGCCGTTGGCAAGCTTGACCGTGAGATCGTCAGCTTCGCCCAGACCCACAAGTTCAAACTGAACGCCTTCTTCATTCACCTTATTGAATGCGGGCACGGAAAGTTCCACTCTTCCACCGCTGGTATTGCCGAAAACGATGGAGGAAGCGTTCTGCTCCAGCGGTGTACCGCTGATATTCAGCGATGTCTGACCGGTGCATTTGCTGATGTCGAGTGTCGTGACGCCGGATCTGGACAGGTCAATTGCCTTAATTGCCTCTGCTCCGGATCTGGGAGTGATTTCTTCACCCTCGTTTTCTTCCTCGGCGTCCTCTCCGTCAGCTTCATTCTTCGCATCTTCGTCATTCTGGCTTTTTTCTTCTTCGTCCGTGTCGGACGCTTCCACATTGCCGAAGGCAACGCTTGTCATGGCGGAAGTCGATTCGATCGCGTAATCGGTCTCCTCGTCAAGATCGATTCTGAATGTAACGGTGCCGTCGTTATTCACTGTTTTAAGCGCGTTTTCGGCAGGGAGCTCGATGCCCGTGGAGTTGCCTCCCGTCACGGTAACCGTATAGCTGCCCGGCAAGGATTCGATGCCGACTCTGAAGCTGTCTTCATCGGCTGCAAAGGCATCGAAGATCGAACGCGGCATGATCGCAGAAACCGTGAAAAGCACCGCTGCCATCATAGTGGCAATCGGGAACCAGTAGGATCTTCCGCTCTTAGGGGGCTGACTATCTGAAGATACGGTTCTTTGCCGATAAACCGGACGACTCACCATGGCAGTATGCGGACGGAAAACCATCTCCCGACCACTGCTCACATGACGCCGCGGCTGCACCGGACGACTGTGAGGAACAAATCTGCTGTATGATCTGTTCATGATAACTCATTCCTTTCGAATATCATTGACTGTTGCAAAATACAGACTATCCACATTTATGACTATACATTATAATTATAACGCTGTATTGGAAGAATGTCAATTGACAAACAACCAAAATTACATCGATATATAAAATTTTACAAATGATTACACCAAAATCAGGCTTCCTCCTGAACAAATCGGAAGGAAGCCTGCAAATGAAATTGTCAGTCAATGAAATATCACTGAAAGCAGAGTCTGTTGAAATGACAATCAGTCTATCTCGGCAGTTTCTACCACTAATTCACCTTTACGCTTCACCATGACGCCAGCCATTCCTGACGCTGCCAGCAGAACCAGCAGAACAGCGATATTGGGAGCAATATTGGATTCTCCCGTTTTCGGTGAAGGACTGCCTGCGCTCTTGGGAGTGACCGAAATGACGTAATTACTGAAGCTCGGCGCCTTGAAGTGGATGCCGTTCTTGTCGGCTGTGCATTTGACCGACTCAATCTTGGGTTCCTCCAGGGATTCTAACTTATCATAATCAAATTGAGCGAAATGGTAGACCTTGTAATTGTATTTGTTCCAGTCCTTCGCCATATCGGACGGATATTTGATTGTGAGGTTAATGCCGTCCTTGAGCTTGATCAAAGTGCACTCGCCATGTGAAAGGGTGATATTGTAACCGAGCAGACGGGCAGAATCCTTTTTGAAGGTCTTGTCAGCCTTGGCTATCGCATCATAAAGAGATTCCTCATTGGGAAGCTTCGCTATATCGAGCTTCAGATCTTCTTTCTTGAGCTTTTCGCCAAGGACATATTTTTTCTCCTTGTCACTGAAAACGACTTCCTGCGCGTCAAAGTCCTTGGTGGTTTCTGCGGCTGAGATCGTGCCCGAAATGTCGTCAACCGGCACATCGCCCTTTGCTTTGCCGGGGGCAGCGGGAGCATCTGGATTCTTCACGAGATCTTGATCTCCCAGAATGCATCTGATGTATGATCCGCTGTTGTAAAGATTGATGACGATCCTTTTACCTGCATAGGCATTACCAAAGACAAACTTGAAGTCCTTATCGGTTTCGGGCAGCACAGCCCCTGTTTTGCCGCTGTCGTCTTCTTCGTAATACCAGATGTCATAGGTGGATTTGGTATCGCCGCACTTGGCGTACTTCGACAGATCTACAACCTCGCCCGCTTTCATCGTTTCGGGCAGTTCAAGACGGGGATAATCCGCCAAAACAACGAGATTCTCTTTTTTGGCGTTGGGATTGACTTTCAGATCATCGAAGTTCTTGAAATTGTTATCATTCACTTTTACTTCTACAATATCATCATTCTTGCTCAAATCAAGAGAAGGCAGCTTGTTGCAAGAAGCATCAATGCTTTGCAGCTTGGGATTATGGGAAATATCCAGTGACTTCATCTGACAACAACTGCAATCCAGTGTTTTCAATTTCGTATTCTTCGAAAGATCGATGGATTGAAGACGACTGCTGCTGAAATCAAGGGTTTCCAGAGCCGTATTTTTGGTGACATTGAGTTCTGTCAAGGGATTGCTGCTGCAATTCAACGTTTTCAGTTTGACGTTCTTTGATACGTCAAGCTTATCCAAATTAGAATTACTGCAATCAAGTGTCAGAAGCTCACCATTATTCTGAAGATTCAAACCGGAAAGACCTGCAGATGATATATACAGTCTTTGCAGTTTTGTGAGCTTCGAAAGATCTATCGACGACACACCGTAGACATAAAGATCCGTTATATCTGACTTTGAATAAAGCTTCAGAACATAATCCTTTAATGTGCTGATATTGTCGCAAGAGATATTGTCTCCTGAAATAACGCCGTTTATTTTTTTGACACCGTCAATGCCGTCAATGGAGTAATATACGTCAGCTTTGTCATTGACCGCTATAGAGACAATTTCTCCCACCGCTTTTAATGTCGCTACATTGTATTCAGTAATATCCCCCGGAATCTCAGTCTCTCCACCGGTCTCTCCACCGGTCTCTCCGCCGGTCTCTCCGCCGGTTTCTCCGCCGGTCTCTCCGCCGGTCTCTCCGCCGGTCTCTCCGCCGGTCTCTCCGCCGGTTTCTCCGCCGGTCTCTCCGCCGGTTTCTCCGCCGGTCTCTCCGCCGGTCTCTCCGCCGGTCTCTCCGCCGGTCTCTCCGCCGGTTTCTCCGCCTGTTTCGCCGCCGGTTTCGCCGCCTGTTTCTCCGCCTGTTTCACCTTCGTTTTGCATTACTTCCACCGTCGCAGAACTTCCGGTTTCAGCCGCTGAAACACCTGTAATTGTCTTGGGAGCCAGCATAGATACTGCGACAAGAAAAGCCGTAATGCATATCGCAGCAGGTATCCAGACTCTTTGTTTTTTCTTATTGCTTTTCCTCATAAGTACATAATCTTCCTTTCAAAAGCGAAAATAATAAACCGAACTGTACACTGTTTGTCATGCATAAGTGATAATTTTCCCTTAAAGAATATTATACGTCTTGATCGTCAAAAAGTCAACATAAATCATCTTTCAAATACATAAAATAAATAAAGATTCTTTATGATTTCAGTAAAAAAACAACTCGTCACACATTTCCAAAATAAAAACAGCCGCGTCAAATCAAATACTCAATTCAACGCGGTTGTTCAAATCACATTTTTTCTAAAATCTCTAAAATTACAGTCTGTCCTTTATGGAACTCATCAAACCGCCAGAGGTAATGATGTTCTGGATAAAGGGCGGGAATGGCTGCGCCTGATAGCTCTTGCCGGTGGTGATATTGGTGATAACGCCGGTGTCAAAATCCACCTTGACCTCGTCGCCGTTCTTGATGTCCTCGGCTGCCTCGTCACATTCGAGGATAGCAAGACCGATATTGAGGGCGTTGCGGTAAAAGATTCTGGCGAATGTGGAGGCGATCACGCAGGAAATTCCCGAAGCTTTGATGGCAATGGGCGCGTGTTCACGGGATGAACCGCAGCCGAAATTCTTGCCAGCCACCATGATTTCACCGGGCTGTACCTTCCTGACAAAATCGGCGTCTATATCTTCCATGCAGTGAGCCGCCAGCTCCGCATGGGATGATGTATTGAGATAACGGGCGGGAATGATGACGTCGGTATCAACATTGTCGCCGTATTTATGAACTCTGCCTTGTGCCTGCATATTTTTTATATTCTCCCTTCAGATTCAGTGTGAAGTGGTCACGATAAAAGCGAACGCATGTGAGCGCATGAAAAAAATATTCCAGCGCCAACGGCGCTCCGAATTTATTCACTATTCTTTATTCTCTATTCACTATTCTCTTAGCGAACGCACGTGAGCGCTCAAAGCGCATCCGGGTCCGTGATGTAGCCGGTAACGGCACTCGCTGCTGCAACTGCGGGGCTTGCCAGATAGATTTCGCTGGTGATGTGTCCCATTCTGCCGATGAAGTTGCGGTTGGTGGTGCTGACAGCCTTCTCGTTTTCCGCCAGAATGCCCATGTGACCGCCCAGACAGGGGCCGCAGGTAGGTGTGGAAACAACGGCGCCTGCTTCAATGAATATTTCGAGCAAGCCTTCTCTCATCGCCTGCAGGTATATGGTCTGCGTTCCGGGGAAGATAATACAGCGTACATCCTTGGCGACCTTGCGTCCCTTGAGAATGGCAGCCGCGGCTCTGAGGTCTTCCAGTCTGCCGTTGGTGCAGCTTCCGATGACGCTCTGGTCAATCTTTACTTCCTTCTCCCCTATTTCGTCCACCGTGCGGGTGTTCTCGGGAAGGTGAGGGAATGCGACTGTCGGACGGAGTGCCGAGAGGTCTATTGTGTAGGTTTCATCATATTCCGCGTCCTCATCCGCCGTGTAGACGACGGGCGTGCGCTGGAATCTGCCCTTGCAGTATTCCTCCGTGACCTCGTCAACCGGGAAAATGCCGTTCTTCGCACCGGCTTCAATCGCCATATTGGCAATGCAGAGACGGGAATCCATCGAGAGATTCTTCACGCCGTCGCCGGTGAATTCCATCGACTTGTATCTCGCGCCGTCAACGCCGATCATGCCGATAATGTGAAGGATAACGTCCTTGCCTGTCACCCAGCCCTGCGGCTTGCCGGTGAGAATGAATTTGATGGCGGAAGGCACTTTGAACCATGTCTTGCCGGTCGCCATTCCCGCCGCCATATCGGTGGAGCCGACGCCTGTGCTGAAGGCGCCGAGAGCGCCGTAGGTGCAGGTGTGGCTGTCCGCGCCGATCACGCAGTCGCCGGGACCGACAAGTCCCTGCTCAGGGAGAAGAGCGTGCTCGATGCCCATCTGTCCCACGTCGAAATAATTGAGAACGTCGTACTTGCGGGCGAAGGTGCGCACCTTCTTGACCTGTTCGGCTGCCTTGATATCCTTGTTAGGGGTGAAGTGATCCATAACAAGGGCTATTCTTTCCCTGTCAAAGATCTTGTCTACTCCGGCTTTTTCCAGCTCGTTGATAGCGACGGGAGATGTGATGTCGTTGCCGAGCACCAGATCCAGCTTTGCCTCGATGAGCTGTCCGGCGGTCACGCTTTCCAGTCCTGCGTGAGCTGCCAGTATCTTCTGAGTCATAGTCATACCCATTGTGAGTATTCCTCCTTGTCAAAATTGATCGTTAAATTGAATTATAACACATATCTTTTGTTTTGTAAATCGCTAAATAAAAATAATCAAAAAATCCTTCTATGTCATTGACAGACTGCGCTTTATATAGTAAAATAATTCGGTAAAAAGCACAAAATCATGAATGAATAAGGAAGTTATTTCAATGAAATATTTCTCTGTCACAAAAAGACTTTTCTCCGTCATCACGGTAATGGGTTTATTGGCTTTGTTTTTCGCGTGTCCGCTTCCCGCTGCGGCGGAAAGCGAATCAGATGAGCCGTATACCGAAATCTCCGACGCGGCGGGTTTAGCTTTGATCGCCTCCGCTCCGGACGGTCATTACAGGCTGACTGCCGATATTGACATGGGCTCAAACTGGCAGCCCATTCCCTTCAGCGGAACGCTCGATGGCAACGGGCATACGCTCTACAACCTGCATGTGACAGATGTCGGAAAGGAAAAACGCGTCACCCGCGACGGCAATCTCAAGGAATACGACACCGAATTCGCCGGATTGTTTTCCGTCATGGAAAACGCGGAAGTGCAAAATCTGACTATAAAAGGGGCGTTTGTGGATATTTCCGACCGGAGCCACTGCTTTGCAGCCATCTTAGCGGGCTATTGCGACAACTGCACCGTGAAGGGGTGCAACGTCGAGGGCAGAGTTCACATGAAAAGCAAAGGCGTCAATGTGGGCGTTGCCGGCATCGCAGGTTACGGCGTCGGCAGTTTTGAGGCATGTGAGGCGGAAGTGGAGCTTGTCTTTGAGGATCAGTACACGGATGGCAAATGCGAGCAGTTTCTGGGCGGAGTCATGGCTTGCGGCATCGGAAACTTCTATAAATGCAACGTGCGTATCGACGGTTATGCGTCCTGTCACGGATACACGCACAACGGCGGCATTATAGGCATGTTTTACCACTGCGGAATGGAATACACCAAGAAGGAAATCACCTATTGCTACACCGACGGCCAGATCAGCTTCTTTGAGGACAACGACGACCGTAGAGCCTATTGCATGCCTATAGGCGGCGAATTGCTTTCCAAGACGAAGAAATTCACGCATAACGACTATTCCTTCAAAAGAAACGAGACTAAAGACTATTCCAAGGTTCTCTCACCCGAAAAGTGCGAACAGCCGGATTACGAAGAAAAAGTGACTCCTCCCGACTGCACAAGCTGGGGAAATACCGTGCACCAGTGCCGCGGCTGCGAATATACGTGGACCGACTCCTATACGCCTCCGCAGCATGAAGGCGGCGAATGGGAGATTGTCAGTGATTCGGACTTTGAACGCGAAGGACTGAAAAGACAGTATTGCAAGAAATGCGGTGCTTTGTCAGGCGAAAAAACCATTCCAGTCAAAACGAAGGAAGTCGCTTCACAGACAACCACTGACAACAGAGTTTTCTGGGCGGTGGCAGCCGGTGCTGGCATTCTGCTGATTGTGGAAACGGCAGTCATTCTTCACACATGCAAAAAGAAGAAGAACGCCGACGGTGACGACACAGGAGCCTCAGATGAATAATGCCAACAGAATAATTCCCTGATGCCGCGATTCTTTTTGCCGAAAAAGCTGTCGCGGCATTTTTCATGCCTTCCGAAAAAACTTTTCAAAAATAATAAAATTATTTGTAACTATTCAGACACCCTGAGAAATCCACAATTTCTGCATAAAGTTGAAAAGTGGGAATCGTCAGAAAAAAATCAGCGAAATGTCAATATACAAGAA
>ONID01000010.1 GCA_900317765.1 uncultured Eubacteriales bacterium
GGCAAGGGCGATGAGCTGATGACCGAGGCAGATCGCGAAAATCGGCATTTTGGCGGCAATGAGCTTTTTCAGTTCTTCGATAACAGCACCGCACTGCTTGGGGTCGCCGGGGCCGTTGGAGAGCATAATGCCGTCGTGACCTGCGGCGAGGATTTCCTCTGCGGGGGTGCCGGCGGGATATACGGTGACGTCGCAGCCGAGGTTGACCAGCGACATGAGGATGTTTCTCTTGCAGCCGAGATCGAGAAGAGCGACGTTGTATCTGTTGCCGTTGCTCTTGACAAAATACTTCTGATGGCAGGTGACGGTGGGAACGGTCTCAGGAAGTGTGTAGGCCTTGATTTCCTTCAGGCACTCTTCCATATCGAAACTCTCGCCGAAGGTGATCATGCCGCGCATTGTGCCCGACTCTCTCAGATGCTTAGTCAGGGCGCGTGTGTCAATGCCCTGAACAACAGGAATATTGTTCTTGATCAGATACTCACGAAGGGAACCCTCCGAGCGGAAATTGGAATCCATTCTGTTGAGCTCGCGGACAATGTAGGCCTCAACCCACGGTCTGCGGGACTCGATATCCTCCATGCAGATGCCGTAGCTGCCGATAATGGGATAAGTCATTACGACACCCTGTCCGGCGTAGGAAGGATCGGTAAGAAGCTCACGGTAGCCCGTCATGGAGGTGTTGAAAACGATCTCACAGACGGTTTTTCTCTCAGCGCCGACGGATTCGCCCTGATAAACTCTTCCGTCTTCGAGAATCAGCCATGCTTTCATTTGCTGTTCATTCCTTTTCTTGGGTGACACATTTCATATTATTTTAACATAAAATAATGTCAAATTCAATATGCATTGATTTAAAAATAGAAGAATGTTACTGTACAATTCTTTTAAAATATAGTCAAAAAGCAAACAGGATTCAGGCGAAAGCCTTTTTGATGCGTTCTATCGCGGCAATGGAATTTTCCAGTGAGCCGAAGGAGGTCAGGCGGAAATATCCCTCGCCGCTCGGACCGAAGCCGGAACCGGGAGTGCCGACAACTCCGGCTTGATTGATAAGCTCGTCAAAGAATTCCCAGGAGGTGAGTCCGCCCGGTGTTTTCAGCCAGATGTAGGGCGCGTTGACGCCGCCGTAGGCGGTGAATCCCGCCTCTGCGAGCCCTTCGCGGATGACCTTGGCGTTGTTCAGGTAATAGGCGATGGTTTCCCTGATCTGCTTCTGTCCCTCGGCGGAATACACCGCTTCGGCTCCCCGCTGAACGATGTAGGGCACGCCGTTGAATTTGGTGGTCTGTCTTCTGTTCCAGAGCGCGTTGAGCGACACGCCGCCGCATTGCAGCGCCTTGGGAACGACGGTGTAGCCGCAGCGTGTGCCGGTGAATCCGGCGGTCTTGCTGAAGCTGCGGAATTCTATCGCGCACTTCTGAGCGCCTTCTATTTCAAATATGCTGTGCGGAATGTCTTCGGTGATGAAGGCTTCGTAAGCCGAATCGTAGAGAATGACCGACTCATTTTCCAGCGCGTAATCCACCCATTTTTTCAGACCGTCATAGGTGATGGATGCGCCTGTGGGATTGTTGGGGAAGCAGAGATAGATCATATCGGCGCGTTTTTCGGGAAGCGCGGGCGCAAAGTCATTGTCCTCTGTACACGGCATATAGACCAATTTTTCCCATTTACCGTCCGAACGCAAAATCCCGGCTCTGCCTGCCATGGCGTTGGTATCGACATACACGGGATAGACCGGGTCGCAGACTGCGACGGTATTGTCCTTGCCGAAGATGTCGCCGATGTTGCCGGTGTCGGATTTTGCGCCGTCGCTGACGAACACCTCGTCGGGCTGGATGTCGATCCCCCTTGCGCGGTAGTCGTGCTCGACGATGGCTTCCCGCAGGAAGGAATATCCCTGCTCGGGGCCGTAGCCCCGGAAAGTAGCTTCCTGACCCATCTCGTCACAAGCCTTTTTCATCGCCTCCACCACAGCGGGAGCAAGCGGACGGGTGACGTCGCCGATGCCCAGCCGGATGATGGATTTGTCGGGGTTCGCCTCCGTAAATGCCGCGACTCTGCGGGCAATGTCCGAAAACAGATAGCTCTGCGGCAGTTTCACGAAATTGTCATTGACTTTGAACATACTCAATCCTCCATAATATATTCCAGCGCGAAGCGCTCCGAAATTATTCATTATTCACTGTTATTCGTTATTCTCTATTCTCTAAGCGAGCGTTTTTTACCCAGGTGAGCGCTCAAACTTCACCTTCGTAGACGAAGGTGGCGGGACCGGTCATGTATACCGTGTTTTCCTGTCTGTCCCATTCGATGCGGAGATCGCCGCCGCGCAGCTTCACCGTCACGCTGTCGGAGCTGACAACGCCGTTGAGAATGGAAGCGACCGCCACGGCGCAGGCGCCTGTGCCGCAAGCCCATGTTTCGCCCGAACCGCGTTCCCACACCCGCATCTGTACGGTGGAGTCGTCAATTTTTCTGACAAACTCGGTGTTGACGCGTTCCGGAAACATTGGATGATTTTCAAACATCGGCCCGATTTTTTCAAGGTCAAGGCTTTCCACATCGTCCACATAGGTGACGCAGTGGGGATTGCCCATCGAAATGGCGGTGACGTTCCACGTTTTGCCGGCTGCATCTATTTTTTCGTCTACCATGCGCTCGCCGCTGAATTCCACGGGTATCAGCGAAGGCTCAAGAATAGGGCTTCCCATATCCACCCGAACGGCTGAAACGTCATTGCTGTCCAGAATGAGCCATGCCGTCTTGATGCCGGCGAGCGTTTCTATCGTCAGCACTGTTTTTTCGGTGAGTCCCTTGCAGTAGACATACTTGGCAAAGCAGCGGATGCCGTTGCCGCACATCCTTCCCTCGGAGCCGTCTGCGTTGAACATTCTCATGCGGAAGTCGGCTTTGTCGGAGGGACAGATGAGGATCATTCCGTCCGAACCGACGCCGAAGTGTCTGTCACTCAGGGCGATGGAAGTCTGTACGGGGTCAAAATCAATGCCGTCCATACAGTTGACGTAAATGTAGTCGTTGCCTATTCCGTGCATTTTGGTAAATTTCATCTTGATTCATTCCTCCGTTTGTAAAAAAGATGCCGTTGTGAGGTAAAAAAAAGGGAATAGCAAATGAATTGCTACCCCCTGACGGACTAACTTTGAAAAAGAGTTGTTGAGTTTTCGATCATTGATGTGTTTAACGAAAAAGTCATTTACAAAACTCCATTCAGAATATTCATGGCTACACTGACCAGTGACTCGCCGCTGTTCATGCTCTGTTTTTGCAGAAATCTGTGCGCGTCCGGCTCAGACATTCCGTTGCGCTCCATCAGAAGCGCTTTGGCCTTTGTGATGATCTCCTTGTCTTCCTCGCTTCGTTTTTCCGGTTTGATGTAAACCGGTTTCTGCGGCTCGGTAAGCATCTGCAGGGTGCTGATCAGGTCTCGGCGGTTGATGGGAATATCGAGGGAGAGCATGTCTCCGCCGTCGAATATGGCCCGCTGTCTCGCAGAAAGAAGCACCACCATCTCGAAATTCTCCGGTCTAATGCGGTAGAGTTCGGAAGCGGTCATGTCACTCATGGCATAGGAACACAGCAGCACACCGCGGTCGCCGTAATATCTGGCAGCCTTTTGCAGGGCGGATGCCCCTTTGGTCGCAGTTCCAAGTACATCTATGCCGGAGGCGGCAAGCGTGTGCGCCAGCTTGTCGCACATCGAGCTGTCCTTACAGGCTATTATCACGCCACCCAATGCCATGACCTCACAAGCGGGATAATTGCTCCCAGATAGTATATTATGCTAACAGCATGATACAATGATATTTTAACGGCTTAAAGTCCAAAAGTCAACAGGAAATTTCAATTGCGTAAAAAGATATACTATCTCTGAAAAAGTTATCAAGTCATTACAAATCCGGTTGTATATTTTGCATAGCGGCCTACAGCAGTCCGAAAAATACGGCCGCCAGAATGACGATTCCCGCAGTAATGCCGAGCACGATTCCCAGCGTGCGTTTCAGTTTTGCCATTCTGCCGTCATCCAGAACGCGTGCGATCACCACGGTCATATTGTCGCCGCCCCCCTTGCGAAGGGCTTTTTCGATGAGAATGTCAGCAATTTCGGCGACGGGACGCTCTGAACTGAGACTTGCGTAAATCGAATGGCTGGGCAGCACATCCGAAACGCCGTCGGAGCAGATGAGCAGAATATCTCCCGTGCGGATCTCCGCGCTGGCTTCGTTTGGTTTGAGGGATTTCAGGTTGTCCATGCCGAGGAATTTGGAAAGCTGATTGCGGGCATAGGAACGGCTTGCCTGATTCTCAGAGATCGCACCGCTGTCCACAAGCTCCTGGATATAGGTCTGGGGCTTGCTGAGACGTTCCATGCCGAACCGGGTCTTGATGTAGATTTCGCTGTCGCCGAGGTTGCAGGCATACAGACAGTCAAAACAAGCCACCAGCATGGCGAAGGTGGAGCCCATTTTCTTGCCGGATTTCTTCATTCGTTTGAGAAGGCGATCATTGGCCGATCTGACAATCCGATTAGCGGTGTATGAAGCGTCGTCGCCGGTCTGTATCGCCTGAAGCTCATCGGCATAGTCCGAAAGAGTGGTGACGCCGATCATGGCGGCGACGTCTCCGTCAGCCAGACCGCCCATTCCGTCACAGACCGCCAGCACATGAACATCCTCTGTATCGACCGATTCAAATCGCTCCGCGCTGACCTTGTAATGGTCAATGAACGCGCCGTTGACAAAGAAGTTGTCCTGATTGCTGACGATACGACGGCCAATATCGGTAACGGCTGCTATCTCCAGCGTGATAGGTATTCTCTTCATATCGGCTCACCCTCCCTTCGTCAATGCAATTAGCCAATTGTAAAAGTGTAAGAATAGTGTAAATCGGGAGCTTAGCGGTATTTGAAAACGCAGGCTTTTTTCCAGTCGGAGCAAGAAAAACGTTGTATTAGGCTATTTCTGTATTCGCCCAAACCTTTTGCGTATCGACACCGGTCTTGCTCGGTCGGCTAAAATCCTCCCTCGTGGGGCTCTGCCCCACTCCCCGCCAGGGCGCTGCCCTGGACCTGCCAGGAGGAACAAGTTCCCCGGCTGTCGCTCGCCGACAGCTAGGACTCCCACGCTCGCATACGCTCGCTTGTTATCGCTGCGCTATGCTTTTTCTTTTTCTTCCCACTCCCCACTGCTCACTTCTCACTTACTTTTACAATCGCCTGTCTGTATGATTTCAATGACTGACTGCATGCCGCCATGATTCAAATGCAAAATACTATATATTATACAATATACCACTTGCACCGCACATTTGTCAAGTTATTAAAGCGTCGGACAAATGTGCGGTGCGTGGTGACGTGTATTTTCTGTGTTTCGGCGAGTATCGACCGGAGAGAATTTTTCCGGCGTTAAGGCAGGAATTCAGTTTATCACGGAACGGTAATTCTTCATTTCCTCTTGGGTCTGACTCCCGTCCAGATACTCATAGGAATACAGCACAAAGCCGTCGGCGTTAATATCATTGCCGCGTGTATACAGCACCTGATTCATGATGATGTCGTCCGCCTTCTTCCACTTTCCGCTGTCCGCGTCAGAACCCGCCTTGTAAAGCGCGAGACCGATGTAGAGTTTAACGCTCGGAGAGGTGACAAGCTCGTTCCACTTGCGGCAGGTCGGTTCAAAGGGGGCGATGGCGTTGTCGTTCGACCAGTAGATCTGGGGAATCAGGTAATCGACAAAGCCCTCGGTGCTGCCCCATTTTCTGACGTCGGCTCCCATGCGCAGACAGTTGTCGATGTTCCCGGCGGGACTGATTCCGAAAAGACAACTGCTGTCGGCGGATTTCACCACGCTGTATACGGCGCTGACCAGTTCGTTTATATTCTGTGTGCGCCAATCGAGCAGGGACATTTTGCCGCCCTGTTTCTGTCTGTATTCGTTGTAGGATGCGCTGTCGTCGAAGCTCTCGTCATAGGCGGGATAGAAATAATCGTCCCAATGAATGCCGTCGACATTGTACCGCTCTACGATCTCACGCGTGCCTTTGACGATGTAATCGCGCACCTCCGGCACGGCGGGATTGTAGAATTTGCCCTTCTGATAATCGATGACCCAGTTGTCGTTTTCGGGGTTGTCGTCATTTCGCCAGACAGTGTAGGGATTGTCGTCGGAGAGGGAAGGGGGATAGACTCCGCTGGCCAGCATGATTCTCAGCGGATTGAGCCATGCGTGAAGGGCGATGCCTTCCCGGTGTGCGGCTTCCACCGCATAGGCAAGCGGATCAAAGCTGTCGGCAGGCGCTTCTCCCTGTGTGCCGGTGGCAAGATGCGACCACGGGTAATAATCGGATTGATAAAGCGCGTCGCCAAAGGGACGGACATGCAGGAATATGGTGTTGATCCCGTTCTTCTTGGATTTGGCGACGATCTCGTCAATCATTTCCTTGTTGACGCCGTTCAGGGAGGAAAATGCCACCCATACGCCGCGCATTTCCTTTCCGTTGACCGCGGGTCTTCCGTATTTGTCCACACCGTCGCCGTTGAGGGGATACTCGACGGTGCTTTCACCCGGAGTGATTTTTTCCGCTCTTCGGCTGAGTATGTAAGGCAGACAGCCTAAAATAATGATGCTGACAGTGAGGAGCGCAATGACGAGGTAGAAAACCGGAAACTGTTTTTTCTCAGATGAATTTGTGTTTTTCAAAGGGAATTCCTCCATTGGTACGGTGTTATCGGATGCAGATTGTTTAGGAACTATGCAGAATTTATTCAGTCATTTTCTGTTAAAAATAACGTCTAACGGCGTGTTTCAGTAAGTGAAACGTATTCATTGTTTCTGCATGGTTCCTTCGTAAATTCCAAGTTGATTTTTTACAAAAATAAACTTGACTTATGCCTTATATTATAATACTATTGTATAGTACGGTAATGTATAAATTGTTAAAAAGGAGCTTTTTCAAAATGGAATTGTTCAAAGGTTCATTATCCGATGTCGCACTGAATATCTGTTTTATCATACTCGGTGTGCATCTCGTTCTAATCAGCATTTTCGCCATCTATCAGACCATACGCGATAAAGCGCTTTCCAACGTGCCGAAGGATTCGCCGAATTACTGGCGCGTGCCGGAAGCGCAGCTGCTTCTCATTTCGGCGCTGGGAGGCTCGGTTGCCATGTACATAACCATGCAGACCATTCGTCACAAGACCCAGCATCCCAAGTTTATGATCGGAATTCCGGCGATCATGATAGCCCAGTTTGCTCTCGCTGCCTTCATTGTCTGGCTCAGAGTATTCTGATTTTTCTTCTAAGATAATATTCGGATTGTCATTCAATTATGACTTGATGCGCTTTGGATGCGGATGATTGCCAATTTCTGCTGATGGTTACGAGCGTCACATGGGGGTTTGAGATGAAAAAAATCAGGATTGGAATGGATGTCGGGATCGATCTCGGTTCGTCTGCGGTTAAGATATTCACTCCCGGAAGACGTGTAGCGCTTTCCGAACCGACTTTGGTCGCTGTGGACAGAGATACCGACGAAATACTGGCTTTCGGCTCCGACGCACGGCAGATGCTCGGGCGAACGCCTGAACACGTAGCCGTCGTCAGTCCCGTTCAGCATGGAAGAATTCACAATTTCAGTCTGACAGAAACCATGCTCTCCGCATATGTGCGTGAGGTCTGCGGCAACAGGATCTTCATGCCGCGGGTTGTGGTGTGCGTGCCTTCGGGCGTTTCCGAGGTGGAAAAAAGCGAGGTCGTGGAATCGCTTCGCGCCGCCGGCGCACGCAAGGTCTGTCTGATCGAGACGGTGGTGGCGGCTGCTCTCGGCGCGGGTCTGGATATTTCGCAGCCCCGGGGATGTATGGTCTGCGACATCGGCGGAGGCACGACCGACATAGGGGTTATCTCACTCAACGGCACCGCGTCTTCCCACTGGATTAATTACGCGGGAAATTCATTTAACGAGGCTCTCACGGACTTTGTTCTGCGCAAATTCGACCTGCTGATAGGCCCGCAGACTGCCGAATGGCTCAAGAAGGAGATAGGATGCGTTGTACCGCGTGACGCGCTGCTGACAGTCACGGTGAAGGGCAGGCATTTCAAGACGGGAATGCCGCACATGATACGGATCAATTCCGAAGACATCATGGAGGCTTTTGAGGAACCGGCTGTCCGGATATGCCGGGCAGTGCAGCACACGCTGGAGGAAACGCCACCTGCGCTTGCCGGCGATCTGCTGACCAACGGTGGCATCACGCTGACCGGCGGCGGCGCCAAGCTCTACGGAATGGACCGTATGATAGCCGAACGCACCAAGCTGAATGTCTCGGTTGCACAGGACCCGGAAGTCAGTGTGGTTCTCGGTACGGGTAAGGCAATCAGATTTATGGATACACGCGATAAATTTGAAAAGGAGACTTCTCCGCTGGATGTTTTCGGCGCGTAGATGTCACTCCGATTGTTCGGAAAAATACAGGCACCGTATATTCCGCTTTTTCCGGGATATACGGTGCTTTTCAGATTGAGTGCAGGTCGTGTTTTGGGGTGCTGTGACGGTGCGGATTTTCAGCTGTGCTTTTCGTAATCGTCATAATCCATCACGCTCATGACCTCTATGTAGTTGTAGTAGCGTGTTTTGTGGGGCATTGCAAGCCAGTCGTAGACCATGAGCAGACCGAAGCAGCCGAAGGTGCAGAGCTTCAGCAGCCCTATGCCGATCTCTCCGAGCAGCATCCTGTCGATGCCTGACCAGCCGAGCATAAACGAAATGAACTGCATATTGTCCACTCTGCGGCAGGTAAGTCTCTGTATATCACCCAGCTTATTGAGTGAACAGTGAAGCATATTCTCCCGCAGCATGGGGATCTTGTCGTCAGGCAGGTCATTTTGATTAAGTACCAAAAAACGGTCAACCAACGCGGTTTTCTTTCTGCGGAGCTGTTCCTTTTCAAAGCGCTCATCATCCGTCTGATAAGCTGCGCCTCCGTAATGATTGTTTGTCATAAGTCTTCCTCTCCTTTTCCGAATCATTCAAAAATACTCCATATCCCACACCGTGTTGTGGTAACTTACATTCCATTTTCACGGAATGCTACATTCCGCCCTCACGGAATGCTACATTCCGCCCTCACGGAATGTTGAAAAAAGCCAATCTGACAATATAGACGACAATCGTAAAGCCGAAACCAAGCGCAATCACAGTGTCCTTTATCCTCATGCTCAGACGTTCCAATAGAAACGTTTCGCGGTTGACGAGAAAAAACATTGCCGTCACACAAGGTACCAAAGCCGGATTGCATCGCAGGGAGCCCGAAATATCCAGCCGGAGAAGACAGCCGAGCGCGCGTGACATGCCGCAGCCGGGGCAGGGAATGCCGGTGGCGTATCTGATCGGACAGTAAATTTCCAGCTTGACCAGGATGAACATATACAGCAGAATGACCGCAAGCAGAGTTGCATGCATGAGGATAAGTTCTTTCCATTTCTGCTTTCCGGACTTTTTAGGTGGCATGGTTGCATTGTCCTCCTGTGCGATAGACTTTTATATGAATTATAGCACATTTTTTGGATAACTTCAATATTTCTACAAATATATTTAATTTTTTTTAACAAGGTCTTGCAGTTGCTCTGCAAATCTGGTAAAATATATGGTAATGTGCGTTCAGCAATACAGTATTTACAGTGAAAAGAAGGTTATTATTATGTCAAACAGAGTCATCATTACAACCGATACGGGAAGCGATCTTCGCCCGGAAAACCTGAAGAAGTTCCATATCGACGGCATGATTCCGTTCCACATCACTCTCGGAGACAAAAGCTACGAGGATTTCTACGAGTGTCAGCCGCACGATCTTTTCAGGTTTTTCGACGAAACCAAACAGGTTCCCAAGACCGCTGCCTGTACGCCGAACGATTATTTTGAATTCTTCGAGCCGTTTGCCGCGCAGGGCTGCGACATCGTGCATATTGCGATGAATTCCGTGTTCAGTTCCTCCTATAACCATTCTCTTACAGCAGCCGAGGAAATCAAGGAAAAATACGGCACTTCGGTTTATTCGGTGGACACGTACACCCTCACGGGAGCGCAGGCGCTCATGGCGATCCGTGCCGCGGAACTGCGTGACAGCGGAATGGGCGCGAAGGAAATCAGCGAGGAGATAGTCCGCATGGTTCCGCATGTCCGCACCAATTTCCTTCTCGGAGGCATGAATTACGCCGCCAAGGGCGGACGCTGTTCCATGCTGGTGGCGTTCGGCGCGAACCTGCTGAAGCTGTTCCCGATGATGCACATTGACGAAAAGGGAATTATCACAGCGCCGAAGAAATTCCGCGGTTCGGTGGAGAGCGTTCAGAATCAGTACATGGACTACGTTCTTGATTTAGCGGAAAAATACGCTGACTACAAGCGGGTGATCATCGGCTATACCAGCGACAACAAGAAGCTGATTGACAACATGCACCGCAGACTCAAGGAATTCGGCAAATTTGAGGAAATAGTGGAGAGCGTCACAAACTGTACCACAGCGACGCACGGAGGGCCGAATACAATCTACATGATTTTTGCCGACAAATATTGATGGAGAAAGCTCCCGGGCTATTCACATGAAAGGAATACTCCGGGAGCTTTTTAGCTCGTTTGTTAATATTTCGTGAACTTTATGATAATGAGGTGAAAACGAATTTAAGTGTGCTATAATCGTAAAGCATTGACAAAAATCTATCTGAAAGCGAGAGGAAAAGATGAAAAGGTTTAACATTTTATTTTTTGGCAAACGCATCGTCGCCGTCCTGTTGTGCCTTGTTTCCGTGGCAGTGCTTACGCTGCCGATGACGGTTCATGCGTCGCAGAGCGCGGGCAAGGTTGTGCGCGTCGGCTGGTACGAATCGCCCGTCAGCATGAAGGACGCGAGCGGACGGCGTACGGGCTACGACTACGTGTACGAGCAGAAGCTCGCCGCGTATACCGGCTGGAAGTATGAGTATGTAGAGGGCAGCTGGTCTGACCTTTTGCAGATGCTCAAAGACGGCAAGATCGACATGATGGGCGACATCTCCTATACCGAGGAACGTGCGGAGTTTCTGCTCTATCCTTCCCTCCCGATGGGTACGGAGGACTACTACCTCTTTGTCACTCCGGACAATACGGAACTGTCGAAGGGCAGCTATACCGCGTTCAACGGAAAGAAAATCGGCGTCAACAAGGACTCTGTGCAGGAGACATTCTTTATCGAATGGGCAGAAAAGAACGAAATAGAGTCGGAGCTTGTGGGGAACTGACGGTTTCCGAAGCGGAAGCCTTTGATATGGTCAAGTCGGGAAAACTTGACGCTCTGGTGACGATTGACGGTTTCGGCGACCCTGAAAAAGCCGTACCGGTCTGCAAGGTAGGCTCCTCAGACTACTATTTCGCCGTTACCAACACCCGCGCCGACATTTTTGAAGAGCTGGAATATGCGCTCAACAGGATCAATGATGAGAACCGCTATTTCAACCAGCAGATGCATGAAAAGTACTTAAAGACGACAGGCGCCAATCTTTACCTCACTGAGTCGGAAAAGACGTGGCTTTCCTCTCACGGCACCATCAAGGTGGGATATATGAGGGACTACCTGCCTTTCTGTGCCAAGGATACGGAAACCAAGCAATTGACAGGCGCACTCAAGGAATATCTGGAATATGCCGCAGGCGTCATTCAGAATGCCGATCTCCGGTTTGACGCGGTTGCCTTTGACAGTATCGGCGACGCGATTGACGCCCTCAAAGCGGGACAGGTCAACTGCGTATTTCCTGCCAATTTCGGCGAATCCGACGCGGAGGATATGGGATTGATCACTACACCTTCTGTGATGAACGCCGAAATATATGAGATTGTCACTGACAAGGCTGTGGAAGGTTTCGGCAGCAGACTGAGAGTGAAAGTAGCGGTCGATAAAGGCAACGTCAACTACGAAAAAGTGCTGGGCGAAAAATTCCCCAATTTCGAAGTGGTCTATTACTCCGACATCAAGTCCTGCCTTGAGGCTGTGGCAAAAGGCGAGGCGGACACGGTGCTTGTCAGCAATTTCCGTTACAACAATCTTACCAAGCTGTGCGACAAACTGGGGCTGACACCGATTGCCACCGGCATCAGCATGGACAACTACTTTGTCGCTGCCAGAGGAGACACCGAACTGTATTCTATTCTCAACAAAACCGTCGGCATGGTTCCCTCTTCCAAAACCAATTCGGTTATGACGAAGTATATCTCCGAAAAAGAAGAGGAGCTTACCTTTACCGAATTTATCATGAAGCATCTTGCAACCGTTCTCAGCATCGTGGCCGGCGTGCTTCTGTTGATCCTTCTGCTGGCGCTGCGCAGCATACGCGCGATGAAGCGGGCCAAAAAGAGCGAAAAGCTGATCGCCTCGGCTGAAATCGACAAGCTGACCGGCGTTTACAGCAAGAACTTTCTCTTTGAGTATGCCTGCCGCATGAGGAACAAACATACCAACAAGCCGATGGACACCATTGTGCTCGACATCGAGCGATTCCACTCCATCAACGCGCTTAACGGTATGGAATTCGGCGATACCGTGCTCACCACACTCGGTGAACAGATCAAGAAGATTTTCGACGAACCGGGAACAATTGCCGGACGTGTCGAAGCGGACCATTTCTGTATTTTCCGCTGGCACGAGGATAACTACAAGGATCTTCTCAATAAGCTGCAGGCAAAGATCGACGAGCAGCATCCAAAAGTAAAGGTGCGTCTGAGAATGGGCGTTCTGCCGGGTCAGACAAAAATGAATCCGGAAGAAATGTACGACAGAGCGCGTATCGCCTGCAATATGTCCCGCGGCCAGTACAACAAACAGCCGCTTGTCGTGTATGACGATTCGGTCAGAGAAAAGCGTCATTACGAGCAGCGTCTGATCAACGACCTGAAGCGTGCGGTGCAGAATCAGGAATTTGAGGTATATTATCAGCCGCAGTATGATATTCAGAGCGAACCTCCGATGCTCAAGAGCGCCGAAGCGCTTGTGCGCTGGCGTCATCCCGAGCTTGGCATGATCTTTCCGGGAGACTTCATTCCTCTGTTTGAAGAGCACGGTCTGATCGGCGAGGTTGACAAATGCGTCTGGAGAAAGGCAGCCAAACAGATTGCCCTCTGGAAGAGCAAATACGGCAAGGTCATTCCGGTTTCGGTCAACCTTTCCCGTGTGGACATTTTCGATCCGACCCTTGAAAGAACGCTGGACGGTCTGCTCAGAGACAACCGCCTTGACCACAGCGCACTCAAGCTGGAAGTGACCGAATCGGCCTATACCGAAAACGCCGATCAGGTCATACGCATCATCGAAGGACTCCGTTCAAAGGGCTTTGAAATAGAGCTGGACGACTTCGGCACGGGCTATTCCTCACTCGGAATGCTCTCATCCATGCCGATCGACGTTCTGAAGATGGACAGATCCTTTATCATCAACATGCACAACAGCGAAACAGCCGTGCAGATGGTCAAGCTGATTCTCGACCTCGCCAAGGAAATGAAGATTCCCGTGATTGCCGAAGGTGTCGAGGATAAAATTGAGCTGATGATGCTCAAGGAAATGGGCTGCGATATTGTGCAGGGTTACTATTTCTCACGTCCTCTTCCGGTAGATGGTTTTGAAGACCTTTTGAATAAAGAACTTGAAAAGCGCTTCAACAATATAAAGTTTTGATTTCAGTGACTTCCAAATGAAATAACTGAACAGGCATGCTGTCTCGGGTTGCAACCCTGCAGCATGCCTGTTTTTTGTTATATGATAATCTGAAGCGCTCACAAAACAGAGACTTTTATACTGAAAACAAAAGCTTGTTTTACAGTCGCCTATTTCTTGGTTACGCCTTCGCCGTAGATGGTGGTCCAGTCGTTCTTCATGGAAATGGGAATCCAATCAAATTCCTTGCAGAGGGAAGCCATGTTTTCCGCCTTTTCGACGTTGCCGTTTTCGCGCTCGGTGTCGTCACAGCAGAGCATGAAGGCGAGGCTCTTGTAGGGATTGTTGCTCGTTACGTATTCCGCCATGCTGGAGTCGCCGGTGCTGTTGCCGAAGGAGAGAACAGGCTGCACGCCGATTTCCTGAGCGATGACGGTGACCTTGTTCAACTTGAGATTCTTGACAATGAATTTGCCGCCCAGTACCAGCTTATCGTCATCGTCAAAGACATAAGAAAGACCGTCCGTATCGCCCTGGTCAGGAGCGACAAGGTTTTCGTCGGAACCGATGATCTGTCTGTTGGGAATATTCAGAGGCGAGTTGCAAACAATGCCGCGGACGATAAATCTGTCGGTGCCGCTGACGATGTAGACCGTGAAGTCATTTGCCTGCAAATACTCAACGACTTGCAGCATGGGCTTGTACCAGCTCTCGCCGCGCTTCATGCCGTTGTAACCCGGCATGGGCAACTGCTTGAATTTCTGGATGTACTCGTTGAATTCATCCACCGTCATGCCCTTGAACGCAGAAGCGACTGCATTGCTGTGATCGACTTCCAGTCCCTTGGCTTCTATGCCTGTTTCGTTGAAGGCAACGATCTTTTCCGCCACTTCTTTTTCGAAATCGCTTGCTTTTTTATTGTATTTCTTGTCCTCCAGCACGCGGTGTACCAGAAGCGTGTAGTCGAAATAAGTGGGATCGGTTTCGCAGAAGAGGGTTCCGTCGAAGTCAAAGACTGCGATGCGGTTCTCGGGCGGGATATAATCAGCGCCGCCGTCTTCCGTGATGGCGTTTATGTAGGAAACCAGCTGATCCTTCGCCTCGGCATTTTCCGTCCAGAGGGAGAGGACCGTGTCGGGAGAAATAGAGTTCTGGGAAGGTTGGTCTGTTTTCCAGCCCACACCGAATGCGTAAAAGACCGTGACCACTGCCAGCAGGCATGAAACGACGATGGTAGATGTCTTCCATTTGTTAGTACCATTGCTCATAGGTAATACCTTCTTTTTTTGAATTGTGCAAGGTGGGATGTTTGTGCCGATAAAAGAAACGGAAAAAAAGAAACCATCCTGCTGCTGCGATCTATCGCCGCGGCAGGACGGTTTCAAGATTCTGACCAGCCGCATCATCGTATTACAGTGTCCACGATGCGGCAAAGTCACAGGGGTTTCTTATGCTTTCACGTTGCCTCTGGGTCCGATATACTGTGCAGAACCGAAGCCGAGAATCATGATGAAGATGTATTCCAGGAAAATCAGTCCGATGCCGAAGCCGACGCCTTTTCCAAACGACTTTGCCAGTCTGATGTTGAGAATGATTGCGTAAACAATATTCACGAACGGGATGAGAAACAGAAGGAATTTCCAACCGTTACCGTCTGCGATCTTGCAGAGTGTGTAAAGATCGTAAATCGGAATGAGAATTTTCCAACCAGGCTCACCGGCCTTTGTATAGACCTTCCACAGCGCAATGATTGCAGGGATAGAAACGATCAGGGAAATCACTAAGGATGTTATCGCCTCTCCGGTGCTCATTTGCTCGGTCTGTGCAGTGATAAATGCGAAGTTTGTCATATGTGCTCCTCCTTTCCAGAAATATTTCTATGCAGTACAGTTGGCTGTATTGATAGCAAAAGAGTGTGATTGACCTATTATTGAAGAAATGATGGGGCAGATGACTATGCGGCTTTCTTCTTGGCAGGTGCGTATTTTTTTGTGATCTTGTCGTACTCTTTGATAGCATCCTGAAGATGTGCCATAAAGGCGTCTTCATCGTACACACCTTCATTATTCGACAGACCCTCGCCGGTGTAATCCAGCCCTTTGAGCTTAATCGGAAATGCAGCGGGGGGATTTGCCAGATCGAGCAGAGACAGACCGCGCAGCTGATCTACTGTCTGATAGACCAGATTGAGAGAACAGTATTTTTTGCTGTCTTTATTGTGCCAGCGACAGAACACCAGCTTGCAGCCGATAGGCGTTTTCTTTTCGATGGTGTAGAGGAGTGAATAATCCTCCGCGCCGAGGGCGGAAAGTACGCTGCCTACATTGGAATCATGACCGCAGAGGAAGGTAAACTTTCTTCCGTCGGTGTTCAGTTCCTTCTGAATTTCCTGCAGCAGGGGATGAGCGACATTGGAAGCAATCAGCGGAGCCGTAAAGAGCATATCCTGGTAGACGTCCTTGACTTCGGCGAGATCCTCCCACTGTTGCTTTGTCAGAGCTTTACCGAATGCCGCCTTTTTGCTGTCGGTTTCCTCGTAGTACTGAAGCACAAGCGCGTCGCTGACCGCACAAGCCGTTTTGAGCGAACCGGTCAATGTCGGCTCGTCGTTAAGCACCAGATTCAGCTGGGTGTCGTCTGTGCGGAATTCCTTGACCGTGCCATCCTTCCAGGCGGCGGATTGCTTCATGTCGATGACGTCGGCAAGCAGCGAATAGTTGTCGCTGAGTCCCTTGATCTTTTCGGTGAACATTTCCATTACCTGTTTTTCCGCGTCGGCGTTGTATTCATCGGAGACGAATGTGAGCTGCGGTTTGAATACAGGATCCATCTTGTCAAATTCCGCGTGGTATTCGACCTTTTGGTTGGCGGTGGGCAGAAGTCCTGTCGAGAAGAACCTTGCCGTGGCAATGGTGCGCTGTTTGGAATTGGCGTAGAATCTGACTTCATTCTTGCCTGGCTTCTCGTTTTTTTCAAACAGTTCCTCCGATTCAAGCCACTTGCGGAAAAACTGACCCATTTCGGTTTCCAGCGAACCGCCCCGGATGGACAGTTCGCTGGGATCGGACGACCAGGGAAACCATTCGTGCGGTGTAATGTCGCCAAGTACCGAGCCGCCTCCCGAAAGGGGAGAACGTATATTGTGTCGGCTCAGAACAACCACCTGATCGAGGGTATATCCCGAACGTGTCAGACTGGCGGTGTTGACGGTTTCTTCGGATTGATCCGAGCCGGCGTCGGCACCGGACCTGCTGCATGGTCTGATAAGACCGCCCCAGTAACCGCACTGTACCGCCATCACGACTACGAGAAGCACTGCAAGCACCGCTGATATGGTGCGGTACTTGTATTGATTTGAGGTTTCATTATTTTTGTTCTTTCTATTATTCATCTCAGTATGTCCTTATATTTGTGTCGTATAATACTGTGATTAATACTGTGAAAATATTACGCACCAAGAAGCAATCATTTGTCGGAATTGCCCATTGTCAGATAAGCAGACTTGAAGGCATCGTAGCTGTCACGCAGACCGGGCGCTTTCAGAACGGTTTCGATTTCATCCGCAACACCTGCATCCTCAAACTGATCCTTGACGCTGTCAAAGTCACCTTTGTCGATTGCTTTGTCGAGTATCTCGAATGAATCCATGAAAGAGGCGTTGACATTTGCCTTTTTCTCATCTTCGAGGGCATTGATTTTCTCTTCCAAATCTTTCTTGAGGGATTCAACTGAATCCTCCCTGAAGCCCATCATGGCAGCATAGGAAGCAATTTTTCCGGCCAGTTCGGTTCTCTTTAATGAAATGCCGGCTGAGCCGTCGCCGAGTTCGGCTGCTTCGTTGATAATATCCCCTAAAGCGTCTTCTGTGAGAGTTGCAGTAGCGGATGAGTTGGCGGGCTCCTCACTGGAGGTCTGATTGCCATCACAATTGCAGCTTGCCATTAAAGTGACTACCAATGCCGAGGCGATCAATAATGCGAGTAATTTTTTCATTTTTCATTCTCCTTCAAAATTTTGATTGTGCAGGCATGATTTTCCTGCTGATGTGGATGCAAATGCCGGTTCATTCTTGCGGAATTCTATAGAATGAATACGACCTTTAACCACTATCATATAGATTAATCGCCCTTGTCCAATAAATGTCCATAAAACTCGGGTATAATTAGTTACAATTTAGCAATTAATATTACAGATTTGTAATCTGACTGGCTGAAATGAATTTTTTAGACGGTCACGATAAAAAGGTATATATTATGAAGGGGATTTTCAGATTGTCAGAGAGATTGCCTGGTAAGCTGATTCAGTGCACCAGCAGGTTCAGGAGAAAATAGAGCAGAATCATTCCGCCGAAAATCAGAGCCTGTTTTAATCTGTGTTTTGTGAGCAGCCCGATAAATTCCCGCACTGCGGCATTGGGCCAGAAATACCACTTGGTTTCTGCGCCCATACCGACGGCACGCATCTTGACCCTTCTTGCAAAAAGACCGCTGCGGAACACATGATAATTGGTGGTGGAAAAGGCAATTTTTCCTTGGGGATTGACTGCCAAAATCTTTTCTTTTGAAAATTTCATATTTTCAAAGGTGTCGGTAGAACGGTCTTCTTCAATAATCCGATTTTCCGGAATGCCGTGCTCCACAAGATAGCGTTTCATGGAGGCGCTTTCGGATATCACTTCGTCCGCGCCCTGACCGCCTGAGGTGACGAAAATCAGTTCTTTTCCGGTTGTTTCTTTCTGCTTGTGATAAAATGCCAATGCACGGTCAATACGTCCCCGCAGAAGCGGCATGGGCGTGCCGTCCTTTTTGAGTCCGCAGCCTAAAATAATGACGAAATCCTTATCCGGTTCCGGATCATGACGGGCAGCGATGGCGTCGGCAACGATGACGCCGATCAGCATACATTCAAAGTAAAGATAGGCAGCCGAAAAAATATTCACAATCAGGTTGTGGAGCAAAATGTACGATTCTTTGCCTGACACGGAAGAATCATAGAGATACAGGAGCAGTACACCGCCGACCAGAAGAAAGGACAGGATGATTCCCAGAATATTGACAAGTCGCTTTCCCTCATGCCGGATCAGGGAAATATTGGAAACGCACAGACCTGCGGAAAACACAAGGATGAACGGAAAGGTCAGCAGCATATAAGTTTTGGCGGAATCGGACATCAGACTGAATATTTCCGCCATGCTGAGTTCTTCGGAATACCCGAACAGCTGGACAGTCAAGAGAATATGTCCGAGCAGCAGAAACACGACGAATACCGCAAAGCCCATGTAGAAAATGGTGTTGTAAGAATAAGGGTTGTATTGCAGCTGTTTGAAAAACGCGGAAACCAGCAATACCAGTGACACAGCAAAGTAAAGGTCAAGCACAATCATCATGTGCATCGACTGATGGTCTCCATGACAGAGCATGAATACGGTCAGGAGAATGACCGTAGTGACGGAAATCACCAGAAGATGATACAGCTTTGGTTTTTTGTTTCTGGTATCAAATTTCATCATGTTTTTGACGGTTTCGGAATGAATCATGTGTTGTCGCTCCTTTTTTTATTCTATTTTGACATGCGCTTTACCGGAATGATAAATCTTCCTTGTGCTAAAGACGATTGCCCCTCGGAATATGTTAATTATATGATAACACACCCCAAAAATAAATCCAACGGCTTTGTGAGAGAATGATTATAAATATTTTATGAACAAGCCCTTTTTGCCGCGTTCTGTGTTAATGCCATGCGCTTTTTCCGCAAACGAAAAGAAGAGACTTATTTCTTCCGACAATAAAAAAACAAACCTCAGTCCCAAGTGAGAGAGAGGTCTGTTCATTTAAATATTTATTTTTTCAGTCAGCTTGCATGACAGCGTTTTTCATGCGCCTGACGTATGCTCCGACGTATTCCGGCGCGTTCTGGCCGTGCTGTTCAAGCAGTCTGATAATGGCGGAGCCGACGATAGCGCCGTCTGAAAGGGAGGCCATCTTCTGCGCCTGTTCGGGGGTGGATATGCCGAAGCCTATTGCGCAGGGAGTATCGGTGTTCTGTCTGATAACCTCCACGATGGAGGCAAGGTCGGTCTTGATCTCGCTTCTCATTCCCGTCACGCCGAGACTGGACACGAGATAGATAAACCCTTCCGCTTCCTTCGCAATCATGGCAATGCGGTTTTCGGAAGTCGGCGCGATGAGCGAAATCAGGTCAACGCCGTATTGACGGCACAGCGGCAGGAATTCATCCTTTTCCTCAAAGGGCAGGTCGGGCAGAATAAGACCGTCGACCCCTATTTCGCTGCAGGTGGAAATGAAACATTCCGCGCCGTAGGAAAACACCACATTGGCATAGGTCATAAAGACCATGGGAACCGTCACATCACCGCGCAGATTCCGCACCAGATCAAAAACCTTATCTGTCGTTGTACCTGCGCTCAGCGCACGGATATTCGCCCCCTGAATGACAGGCCCTTCTGCGGTGGGGTCGGAGAAGGGGATGCCGAGCTCGATCAGATCGGCGCCGTTTTCGGCAGCGGCGCGCACCACCGCCGCGGTGGTTTCGAGATCGGGATCGCCGCAGGTGATGAAGGGAATAAATGCCTTCCCGTCTGCAAACGCCTTTGCGATTCTTCCGGTATTACTCATAAATATCCTCCCCTCTGTAACGGGCTATCGCCGCGCAGTCCTTGTCGCCTCGTCCCGATATGGTGATGACGATAATCTTGTCCTTGTCCAGCGTCGGAGCCAACTTCATGGCGTAGGCGACGGCATGCGATGACTCAATCGCGGGAATGATGCCCTCTGTCCGTGCGAGATATTCAAACGCCTGCACCGCTTCTTCGTCCGTGATAGCGACATAATCAGCGCGTCCGATGTCGTGCAGATAGGCGTGTTCAGGACCGACGCCGGGGTAATCCAGACCGGCGGAAATGGAATAGACCGGAGCGATCTGTCCGTATTTGTCCTGGCAGAAATAGGATTTCATGCCGTGGAAGATACCTAATTTGCCGGTTGCAATGGTGGCTGCGGTTTCAAAGGTATCCACACCGCGTCCCGCTGCTTCGCAGCCGATCAGACGAACCCCCTCATCATTGATGAAGTGGTAAAAGCTGCCGATGGCATTGGAGCCGCCCCCGACGCATGCGATGACCGCGTCGGGCAGCCGACCTTCCTTCTCCATGATCTGAGACTTGATTTCTTTCGAGATGACCGCCTGAAAGTCACGCACGATAGTAGGGAAGGGGTGAGGTCCCATGACGGAGCCGAGGCAGTAATGCGTGTCGTCGATGCGGGAAGTCCATTCGCGCATGGCCTCAGAAACGGCGTCCTTCAATGTCGCGGTTCCCGACTTGACGGGAATGACCTCCGCACCCAGCAGACGCATGCGGTAGACGTTGAGCGCCTGCCGTTTGGTGTCCTCTTCGCCCATGAACACCACACACTCCATGCCCATGAGCGCGGCGGCGGTTGCTGTGGCAACACCGTGCTGACCCGCGCCTGTTTCGGCAATCAGACGGGTCTTGCCCATTTTTTTGGCAAGCAGCGCCTGTCCCAGCACGTTGTTGATCTTGTGCGCGCCGGTGTGATTGAGGTCTTCGCGCTTGAGATAAATCTTTGCGCCGCCTAAGTCGGCGGTCATCTTGGCGGCATAATAGAGCCGCGAAGGTCTTCCGGCGTATTCGTTGAAAAGCTCGGTCAGTTCGCTGTTGAACTGCGGGTCGTTCTTGTAATGGTTATACGCCTCTTCCAATTCTATGACGGCGTTCATCAGCGTTTCTGGGATATACTGCCCGCCGTGAATGCCGAAGCGTCCGTTCGGATTGGTCATTTTGCGTCTTCCTCTCTGACGGCGGCAACAAAAGCCGCCATTTTATTTAAATCCTTTATTCCGTCGGTCTCAATGCCGGAGCTGACGTCCACGCCGTAGGGGTGAAGCATCCGGACGGCTGCCGCTGCGTTGTCGGGGTTGAGTCCTCCCGCGAGAAAATAATCCCGGCGGACGCCGGCGACGGCTGACCAGTCAAACGCCACGCCGCTTCCCATGCCCGAATCCAGCAGCAGGTATTCCGACGGGAAATCTTCCGCCGGAAGGCAGTCCTCCGGTTTCCCAATGCAAAAGGCTTTTATGATGGGCTTGTCGGACAGCTCCCGCAGGCGCATGACATATTCCGTGTCTTCCTGTCCGTGAAGCTGGGCGATGTCGATAACGCCACCTCCCAGCAGGACGGCGATTTTTTCGGGCGGTTCGTCCACAAACACGCCCACAGCATTTATGTCGGGGTCAAGCAGCTGTCTCAGTTTCACGGCCTGTTTGGGAGTGAGACAGCGTCTGCTTTTGGGATAGAATACAAAGCCGACGTAATCGGGGCGCAGGTCGTTGACGGCTTGTATTTCACAGGGTCGTGTCAGACCGCAGAGCTTGATTTTTGTCATAAGGCCATTCCTTTCAGCTCCACCAGCTTCGAACGTTTGTCCTGCGCACGCATGAGTGTTTCGCCGATGAGCACCGCGTTTGCGCCGATCTCTCGCAGGGAAGCAATGTCCTGTGGAGTTCGGACGCCGCTTTCGGAAACAAACAGCACTTGGGGCGGCAGCAGTTCCCGCAGCCTACGGCTGTTGCCCTGATCCACTGTAAAGTCCTTTAGGTTGCGGTTGTTCACGCCGACCACCCTTGCGCCGGCGTTCAGCGCCATTTCAATCTCCTTTTCGTCATGCGCTTCCACCAGTGCGGACAGCCCCAGTTCATCGCAAACGCCGATGTATTCGTTCAGCTGCGTAGGGCTGAGAATGGAGCAGATCAGCAGCACCGCCGATGCTCCGAGCAGTTTGGCCTCATAGATCATATACTCGTCGACTGTGAAATCCTTCCGCAGACAGGGAACGGTTACACATTCTGCGATTTGCCGCAGATAGCTGTCGCTGCCCAAGAACCATTTGGGTTCGGTGAGCACCGAAATGGCGTCGGCTCCCGCCGCTTCGTATTCCCGCGCTATTTGAAGATAGGGAAAGTCGGGGGCAATCAGCCCTTTGGAGGGCGAAGCCTTCTTGCATTCGCAGATAAAGGCGATGTCCGGCTTTTTCAGGGCGTTTTCAAAGGCAAAATGCCCTTTGGGTAGGGCAAGGGCATTCGCACGCACGGTTTCCGAGGGAACGGTAGCCTGCGCTAAACGCACGCGCTCCTTGGCGTATTCCGCCAGCTGGTCTAAAATGGTCATTATTCAGCCTCCGGACGGTTGCTCACTTCGATGAATTTTTCCAGCGTCTTGAGCGCTGCGCCGGAGTCGATGATCTCCGCGGCCAGCACGACGCCCTTCTCCATCGTTTCTGCCTTGCCGCCGATGTAGAGCGCCGCGCCGGCATTCATCAGAACGGCGTTGCGCTTGTGTCCCTGTTCGCCGCTCAGAATGGCGCGGGTGGTCGCGGCGTTTTCTGCTGGAGTACCGCCCTTTAAGTCAGCTTTGCTGCATCTTTCAAAGCCGAACTGTTCGGGGGTGATGACGGTCGAACGGAACCAGCCGTCCTTGATCTCGCAGATCTTTGTGGGAGCGCTGAGCGAGATTTCGTCCAACTTATCCATGCCGTAGACCACCATGCCGCGCTTGACCCCAAGGCTGACAAGCACCTGTGCAAGCGGTTCGACGAGGTATTCGTCGTACACGCCGAGCAGCTGCATGGAGGGAGAGCCGGGGTTGGTGAGAGGTCCCAAGATATTGAAGACCGTGCGGAAGCCAAGTTCCCGGCGGATGGCGCCGACGTATTTCATGGATGTGTGGTACTTCTGGGCGAAGAAGAAACACATGCCCACTTCCTTGAGCAGTTCAATACAGCGTGAAGGACTCTGATTGATATTCACGCCCAGCGCTTCCAGACAGTCCGCCGTTCCGCTGAGTGAGGAAGCTGCGCGGTTGCCGTGCTTGGCAACCTTCATGCCTCCTGCGGCTGCCACCAGCGCGGAGGTGGTGGAAATGTTGAAGCTGTGCGCGTTGTCGCCGCCGGTGCCGACGATCTCGAAGATGTCCATGCCGGTGTCTACCTTTGTGGCGTGATCACGCATCGCGGCAGCGCAGCCGGCGATTTCATCGGTGGTTTCTGCGCGTGCGCTCTTGGTGGAAAGCGCCGAAAGAAAGGCTGCGTTTTGGGTCGGTGTGGTTTCTCCGCTCATAATTTCATTCATTACGGCGTAAGCTTCGTTGTAGGTCAGGTCTTCTTTGCTGACGATTTTGATAATGGCTTCTTTGATCATTTTGG
Organism: uncultured Eubacteriales bacterium; assembly: GCA_900317765.1. Classification (GTDB taxonomy): domain Bacteria; phylum Bacillota; class Clostridia; order Oscillospirales; family Acutalibacteraceae; genus RUG762. The sequence continues at coordinate 23,941 of ONID01000010.1, forward strand.
TTTGCTCCTTTTTTGGTGTTTTATATATTTATAAAATTCTCCAGCATTTTCTTACCGTCGGGCGTCATGATGGATTCCGGATGGAACTGTACCCCGTAAATCGGGAACTGTCTGTGCTGTACCGCCATAATCTCGCCCTGCTTTGTGCGTGCTGTGACTTTCAGGCAATCGGGGAGGCTATCGGGATTGGCAGCCAGCGAATGGTATCTCGCAACGGGCGCCGTGCGCGGACAGCCGCGGAAGAGCGGACAGTTCTTGTCGAATGTGACGTCCGACTGCTTGCCGTGCATGAGGCGAGAAGCGTAGGTAATCTCTCCGCCGAACGCCATGCAGATGGCCTGATGACCGAGACACACGCCAAGCGTCGGAATCTCACGCCCCAATTCCTTTGCCGCCGCCACAAGAATGCCCGCGTTCTCCGGTCTGCCGGGACCGGGCGAAAGAATAATGCGCTGCGGCTCAAGCGCTCTGATCTGTTTCACTGTCATTTCGTCGTTTCGAATGACTTTGATGTCGGGGTCAATGCTGCCTACCAGCTGGTAGAGATTGTAGGAAAAGCTGTCGTAATTGTCAATGAGCAGTATCATTCTTCCACCTCCTGCGCCAGTTCCAGTGCGTTCAGGCAGGAACGCGCCTTGTTCATACATTCCTCAAATTCCTTCTCCGGCACGGAATCCGCAACGATGCCCGCGCCGCTGCGTACGAATACTCGGTCGTTCTTCTTGTAAGCAATGCGGATGGCGATGCAGGTGTCCATGTTGCCCGTGAAGTCGATGTAGCCGATGGCGCCGCCGTAGATGCCGCGCTTGTTGTTTTCCAGTTCGCCGATGAGCTGACAGGCTCTGATCTTCGGTGCGCCGGAAAGCGTTCCCGCCGGAAGCACCGCCTCGATCGCGTCAAGCGCGTCCCTGTCCTCCCGGATGATGCCTCTCACGGTGGAGCCGATGTGCATGACATGGGAATACCGCACCACGTCGTGCAGTTTTTCCACTTCGACCGTGCCGAATTGGCTGATCTTGCCGAGGTCGTTCCGCCCTAAATCCACCAGCATATTGTGCTCCGCAAGCTCTTTTTCGTCCGCAAGCAGTTCGGCTTCAAGGGCTTTGTCTTCTTCGGGGCTTTTTCCTCTGGGGCGCGTGCCCGCCAGCGGGAAGGTGTGCAGCACGCCGTTTTCCAGCTTGACAAGCGTTTCGGGAGAAGCGCCCGCCACCTCCACGTCGGTTCCGGAAAAATAGAACATATAGGGCGACGGATTGATGGTGCGCAGCAGACGGTAGGTGTTGAACAGACTGCCTTCAAAGGGAGCTGACAGGCGGTTGGACAGCACGATCTGGAATATGTCGCCTTCGCGGATGTATTGCTTGGCGCTCTCCACCATACCGCAGAACCGTTCCTTTTCAAAGAGCGGCGTGACCTCTCCTAAAAGCTTTCCCGGCTGCTCCTGTTTTTTGGAGCCTGTGCGAAGCAGCGCGGACATCTGCTTCAGTTCCAGCACTGCCTTGTTGTAGCCGGTTTCCCCGTCGGCCAGCCGCATATTGACAATGAGGATGATCTTCTGCTTCATGTGGTCGAAGGCGATCACCTTGTCAAAGAGCATGAGATCCATGTCCTTGAATCCCTCGGTATCCTCTGTCTCGCGGCGTGCGGTGGGTTCGCTGTAAAAGAGATAATCATAGGAGAAGTAGCCCACCAGACCGCCCGTAAAGGAGGGAAGATTTTCCATGCGCGGACTTTTCCAGTCTGCCAGTATCTGCCGCAGCACGTCCGAGGGATTGTTTGTTTCAATGTTCAGATGGTTTGCCATAAGTCTGCCGTTGACGCAGGTGATCTCCATCTTGGGGTCGTAGCCGAGGAAGGTGTAACGTCCCCATTTTTCCCCCTGCTGCGCCGATTCCAGCATGTAGCAGTGAGCCGAAACGTTTTTAAGTATCCGCATGGCTTCGATGGGTGTGATAAAGTCGGACAGCAGCTCGCAGCTGACAGGCATGACGCTGTATTGACCGCTTTCGGCCGCTTTTGTCACCGTTGATAATGCAGGTTGAATCGTCATAAAATAATCCCCCTATTTTCAGGCACAAAAAAAGTCCCTGACAAAAGTTAAAATAATAAACTTCTGTCAAGGACGAATATTGCAAATCAAAATATCCGCGGTGCCACCTTGATTCACAGCCTTTGCAAACTGTGCGCTTGACGGGATACCAACATATCCCCGGCAAATGACGTCTGCCCTACGTCGCAGAATACTCCGAAGGCTCACACAATGAGCCGATGTTTGACTGCGCCCTCAGCGGTCCATTTGACGAATTGTTTCTTGCCTGACTCTCAGCATCGCAGGCTCTCTGTAAAGGCATTGTCGCCGTTATCTCCGCTTCAACGGTTTAAACTGTTATTTAATTTATAGGAATTATAGCACTCTTGTGGTCTGTTGTCAAGAAAAAAATGAATTTCTCACATGATTTTCATATTAATATGATAAGGGGAAAACTATTCCTAAAAAAGACATAAAAAATAGCATATCTTTTTCAATTTTCTCAAAAATAGCTTGAAAACTATTTGGAAATATGTTATATTACACATTGAAATCCAAAAAAACCAAATAAATCAGCAAGGTGATGAAATTGAAATTGATCAGCTTTATTATTCCTTGTTATAACAGTGAAAAAACGGTAGGTTCTGTTATTGACGGGATAAGAGAAAAAGTTGGGGAGCGAAATGAATATGATTATGAGATCATTGCCATCAATGACGGTTCGCCGGACGGAGTAATCAATGTATTGGAAGATATTGCAGCCTCCGATACAAAAGTGAAGGTAATCGATCTTGCAAAGAATTCGGGAAAGCATACGGCAGTGCTTGTGGGATACAAGTTTGCCGAAGGCGAATTTGTCGTGTCATTGGACGATGACGGTCAATGCCCGATAGAAAACCTGTGGGATCTCATTGCTCCGCTTGAAGAAGGCCATGATATGGCTATGGCAAAGTACGAGTGTAAAAAGGAAGCTTCTTATAAGAAATTCGGAAGCGTTGTGAACCACAGGGTTTCTCAGATATTGCTGGACAAGCCAGGAGAACTTCGTTTTACCAATTTTATAGCGCGTCAGAAGTATATCTGCAAGGCTATGTCGGAGTATAACAATATCTTCCCATATCTGGAAGGGCTTTCACTCAGAATCACCCGAGATATTGTTTTAGTGCCAATGCAGGAAAAACCGCGTTTGCACGGAAAATCGAATTATACCTTCAGAAAGTCCTTTGCTCTTTGGATGAACGGCTTTACGGCCTTTTCCGTAAAACCGCTCAGAATAGCTTCCATAATCGGTTCAATGGTCGCTGTTCTCGGATTTATTTACGGCGTGATTACTATCATCAGGAAACTGATACATCCGCATATCTTTATAGGCTACAGTTCCATTCTTGTATCCATTCTGTTCTGTTCCGGAATGATCATGCTGATGCTTGGTCTTGCGGGAGAATATATCGGCCGCATTTATCTTGCTGTCAACCAATATCCGCAGTATGTGATAAAAAAAGCGATTAATATAAATTCCGATCATCAATAGGAAAAATTATTAACAATACTGTTCCGGAGGGGTAACATATGAAAAAATTAGCCATTATAGGTGCCAATGAATTCCAGCACAGGCTTATACTGAAGGCGAAGGAGATGGGACTTGAGACACATGTTTTTGCATGGCGTGAGGGCGCGGTCGGCGCGGTGGACGCTGATTATTTTTATCCTATCAGTATCGTTGAGCGTGATCAGATTCTCGAAGAATGCAGAAAGATAGGTATTGACGGCATCACATCAATCGCCTCTGATCTTGCTGTCTGCACGGTCAACTATGTTGCGGAAAAGCTGGGGTTGCCCGGCAATTCCATTGCTTCCATTGAAAAGTGCACCAACAAATACCGCATGCGCGACTGTCTGAAAGAGCACGGCATTCAGGTCCCCAAGTACGTCAGGGTAAAAGCATCCGACACAGATGTTGATTTGTCGGATTTCTCATTTCCCATCATTGTCAAGCCCACAGACCGTTCGGGAAGCCGAAGCATTACCGAGCTGGAAAGCACCGACGGACTGACTGAAGCCATCCGTTCCGCTACGGACGTATCTTTTGAAAAATGCGCCATCATCGAGGAGTACCTCACCGGAAACGAGTACAGCGCGGAGAGCATTTCCTATCACGGAGAACATCATTTGCTCGCTCTGACGAAAAAATACACTACCGGCGCACCGTGTTATATTGAAACAGGGCACATGATTCCCGCAGATATTCCTGCGGAGGAATACGATAACATCCGTCAGACGATCCATAAAGCTCTGGACGCACTGTCTGTGACGGACGGTGCGAGTCATGCCGAATTCAAATATGAAAACGGAAAGGTCAAGCTCATCGAGATCGGCGCGAGAATGGGCGGTGATTTCATCGGCTCAGATCTCGTTTTTCTGGCGACAGGCATGGATTTTGTAAAGATGACAATAGATGTAGCTTTAGGGCAGGCTCCGGACTTTACGGTTCATCACACGCCGGGAACAGCCTGCGTCAGATTTATTTTTAATGACAGTGACATCGCTCAATGGAGGGAGTTTGCAAAAAGCCATTGCATTTACCGTCAAAGCGATATTGAACACTGTGAAAAAGACGCCGTTATCGACAGTTCTTCAAGATGGGGGTATTACATTTATAAGGTAAGCAACGATTCCGATGAAAAGGTGGGTAATAATTGAAAACAGAAAGCAACAAGAAAAAAGCTTTTTTATGGAATACTGCCTCGGGACTGATTAATGCGGGGCAATCCGCTGTCATACTGATTTTCATTTCACATCTTCTGACAAAAAACGATGTCGGAATTTTTACCATAGCGTATGCCCTCGGCAATCTCTTTTCTACGATGGGAAAATACGGAGTCCGCAATTTTCAGGTAACTGATATCAATGAGCAGTATTCCTTCAGGGAATATTTTAATTCGAGGACGCTTTCATCCGTCGGTGTGATGCTGCTGATGATCGTTTATATCCTTTTCCAGCTGTGCACAGGAAAATACACCCTCATCAAATCCATGACGATTGTTCTGATCTGTCTTTGGAAAATGATAGATACGGCAGAGGATGTTTTTTACGGGATGTATCAGCAGCAGGGAAGACTGGATGTCGGCGCGCGCTGTTATACCATCAGGCTTACCATTTCAACAGTTCTTTTCTGTTTGCTGCTGATGTTTAAGTCGCCGCTTTTTGTGACGTCCATGACAGTGCTTGTTGTAAGCATTGTTTCCTCACTGTTTATTATCATGTACACAGCTCCCCGATTCAGACAGAGCCATGAAATCAAGAATTACATGCCAAGTCTGAGTGCCGCTGACAAAGAACTGCTAAAAGCGTGTTTTCCCCTCTTTTTGGGGACATCACTGTCCATCTTTGTGGGAAACGCTCCAAAATACCTTATTGACTGGTATCTCGATGACAGCACGCAGGCGATATTCGGGTATATCATGATGCCCGCATTTGTCATCATGGTGCTCAATCAGTTTATCTATCAACCTATCATTCGTGACCTCGGCGAATTGTGGTCGTCCGGCAGACTGAATGCGTTTGTCAGGCGGGTACTGAAACAATATCTGATTGTAGGCGGCATTACGGCTGTGGTTATCGTCGCAGGCGTGATTGTGGGAATACCGATTCTCTCGGTAATGTATAATACCGATCTCAGCGCATTCCGACCGGAGTTTGCCATCATACTGCTCGGAGGCGGATTTTATGCGATAGTCAGCTTTATTATGGTACCGCTGACAGCCATGCGCAATCAGAACGTTATTTCTTATGGATTTATTGCTGCATCTATTCTCAGTTTAGTGCTCGGAAGAGCTTTGATCCTTTGGAAAGGCGTAATGGGAGCGTCGGTACTGTATTGTCTGCTCAATTTGATATTGGCGATGATTTTTACCTTCTGCTTTATTCTCTTTGTTAACAAAAGACGAAGGGAGATGAATGAATGAGGAAATAGCGATAAGCATTTCACATACGCGACAGAAAACTGAATTTGTTATTGAAATATGCAAAGGAGAGAAAATAAATGAACGTAAAAGGAAAAAGACTTCTTATTGTAGGAGCAGGACGCGGACAGGTTGGTCTTTATAAGGCTGCAAAGGAACTGGGTGTACACACCATTGCAGGAACACCGACTAACAGAGATTATCCGGGCATCAAGCTGGCGGACGAAGTATGCGAGATGGATATTTCCAAGCCTGACGAGGTACTTGAAAAGGCAAAAACACTTTCCATTGACGGTTTAGCCACGAGCTGCCTTGACACAGGCGTTCCTGCCATCGGCAAGGTGTGCGACGCGCTTGGGCTGACAGGTCTGACCGAAAACGCTTCCGTTATGTGCGGCGACAAACTGAAGATGAAAAAAGCGTTTATGAAAAACGGCGTCAGTACCGCACAGTTTGTGGAAATCAGCAGCATGGATGATCTGGAAAACGCACTGGAGACGCTGAAGCTTCCGGTGATCATCAAGGCTACCGACCTTCAGGGAAGCAACGGCATCTATATTGCCAAGACGCATGAGGCTGCCATTGAAGGCTTCCAGGGCGCCATGGAAAAAACCAGACGCGATTACTGCATTGTAGAACAGTACATCGAAGGTTATGAATTCGGTGCGCAGGCATTCGTATATCACGGGGAAGTGCTGTTTGTCATGCCTCACGGCGATGAGACATACATGAGCCATACAGCCGTTCCGGTGGGACATTATGTGCCGTTTGAAGGCGACGAGAATATATACAAGCAAGCGGAAGTTGCCGTAAAGGGTGCCATCAAGGCTCTCGGACTGAACAATTGCGCTGTCAATGTCGACCTTATTCTGAAAGACGGAACCGTATACGTCATAGAACTGACCGGTCGGGTAGGCGCCAATTGTCTGCCGGAGCTTACGGAAATCAATTTTGGCATAGAGTATTACAAAATGATCATCGTTATGGCGCTCGGTGAAAATCCGCTGGAATTGTGGGAACTGCGCAGAGAAAAGACCAAGGCAGGTCTTGCCAAAATGATTTTTGAAACAGAAAAGCCCGGAATACTGAAAAACATTGAGTATAAAGGAAAAATCGAAGGCAATGTACGTGAAGTGACGTTGTTCAAGCAGCCGGGAGATGAAATCAATATTTTCGAAAATTCCAAGGATTGTATAGGGCAGATAATAGTGGAAGGCGATACCATGAAAGAATGCAAAGAGTTGCTCCAGGATGTTCTTGACCAAATTGAAATCGTGCTTCAATAATGTCTGAGTTTTTTCTCATTAAAAGAGAATAACAACGGGTTTTGAGATGATCACAATGAAGGGCTGTTTTTTTTCATGAAGTTAAAAAGTTTAAACAGGATCAGACAAAATAAAGAATTAAATTGGTTCTTTACGGCTGTGATTGTTGAGTTATGTCTTTTGGCTCTCACGGTGGTTTTTATAAAAGCTTTTTATATGACCAACGACGACCGCAGAATGATGTATGTTCTTGCAGGATATTGGACAGGAAGTCCTCATATTGTGTATGAATATATCAATGTATTTCTTTCCTCTATTGTATGCGCATTTTATAAGCTGGCACCGTCCATTCCATGGTATACCATCTTACAGTTTGTCGCTGTCTTTTGTGGCGGAAGCTTTGTAGGAAGGGCAATCTACAAGTTATGTGACGGCAGCAACATCCCGAAAGCTCTACAGATAGTTTTTCAGATCTTGTTTTATCTCTGTGTCTTTGCTCACAGCTGCAATCAGTTGAATTTTCATGTAACGGCGTCATATTGGAGCTTTGCGGCAATTGCCACTGTGCTCAGCATTGACATGAAAAAGGATTCAGGTAAGAAAATCCTTGCGGAATACATTATTTCAGGCATATTTATGGTTTTGTCGGTGTGCCATGACAGGGTAACGGGATTATGTACCTTGTGCTATTATATGGTTGCATTTGCATATCAGCTGTTATTCATCCTTGATTTCAATGGCAAAATAAAAAGTATTACCAGCGGAAAATCCTTAAAACGTGCGCTGACATTTTTAGTCAGCTTATTGATAGTGTTTTTCAGCGTATCCTATATAGATAAAGCTATCAAGAATACTGTGTCCCCGGAATACGAGGAATACAACGCTTACAGAAGTAATTACTATGACTTCTACGACGGAACGTATGACGATGATATTGAGGCGTATGAAGAGCTCGGTTGGAGCATGAACCATTTCCACCTGACAAAAAATCTGTATTTCATGGATGAATCATTTACAACCGAATCCCTGAAAAAAATAGTAAACAAATATTCAACCCTCGGCGGAATTAAGATGAAAGCTTCTTCGCAGGAACGGTTTCTTGCTGTTCTTGATACGTTTAAGGAATACTCAGCCTATTCTATTTTAGCAGTGTGCGTATGTTTAGCATCGCTGATAGTGGTTCTTTCCTGGCGCAACCGTAGCTGGAAAGAACTGATTGCGGCATTTTTCAGCGTTGCGGGATTCGTGATTTTTGTGATCTTCTTAGGCAACCGCGGACGTTTTCCTTTGCGTGTATTCTTTGTTGTTGCTATTCCGTTAACTGTTATTCTGCTTTTATTGGCTTTGCGCTTATATGTTTCTGTGAATACGGAGAAAGAAATGCAGAACAAGGCAAAGATGGTTTTAGCGGTATTCCTGCTCCTTCTGTCGTGTTTTGCCTGCAATAATCTTGTCAATATCAAGACCGAGTCAGATGATGAACACGAGAGCAACAGAGCCGCAGCAGTATTCTCCATGGAGTGGTATGCGACGCAGCATCCCGGAAACATTTATATCTACGACTATTCGATGAACTCAAGCAGTGCCTTGACAGGATTACCGTCCAACTACAATGTTTCAAATACATTCTATTGGGGAAGCAGCTATATGTATTCTCCGGCGTATTACAAGCAGTTAGAGCTGAATGGTTTAGACAAGCTCAATTCTGAAAGTTTTATGAAGGATAATGTTTATCTGATTTCAGCGACCAAGTCTACCTCTAACGATTTTTCACTTACATCCAAGCTATTGTTCACCTATCTGAATGAGAAATACGGCGCGGTGGGAATGGATGAGGTGGATGTAATCTATTCGGGCTTGACCAAGATTTCGGTTTTTCATTTTGTATTTAATCATGAAAAACCATCCAAAGACGGATTCGTGGTGCAAAATGGAATAAAATATTATTACAAAAATGGCAAAAAGGCAACCGGTCTTTGCAAGATAAAGGGCGACACATATTACTTCTTACAGGATAATTGCCTTGATCCGTTTGAAAAAATGTCCCAATTTACATTATCCGTTCAAAACGAGGATGAGAAAAACGAATCCGATCAGGATTCCGAAACAGATAAGCCCACGCTTTTTTCATTGAGGTACGATGAAGGAAAAATGATGACAGGCCAAAATCAGATAAACCAAAAATATTACTACTTTGCATCTGACGGAAAAATGCTGAAAAACAGTTGGCTCTATCTCTATCCGAACTACTACTATTTCGGACCTGACGGTGCCGCGTTCACAGGCGCTCAAAAAATTAACGGAAAAGAGGCAGTTTTCGGGAGCACAGGAGCTTTGCAGAAATATGAAGGTCTGATTACTGAGCTTGATAATAATATAAAGAAAAAGTAAAATAAGTATTTGAATGCATCATCTGAATCCGTAAAATTTACCTGTATCCAGGACAGGTATCTTTTACGGATTCGCTGTCACGATAATCCTATGTTATTGATTATCACTTATTCTACAGTATACGCTGGAGGTAGATAATAAATGAGTTATCTTTATCGCATCAGAGATACCATCACGCCAAAGATTAAAAATGCAATGCTAATCACCCGGAGGTATTACAGAAAACATGTGCTGATCAGGTTTTTTACAGTATTTGCATCTGTTTTTGCCTCCTATTGCATGATGTATGTCTTCTTCGGCAGTTACTTTATGACAAATGACGATACCAGCATCATGAAAGCCATCTCGGGCTATAAATTAGGTACACCGACCAGCTATCATGTCTTTTTGAGCACTCCGCTTGGACTAATGTTTAAGCAGTTATATACGTGGCTTCCGAATTTGCCTTGGTATCCCGTGTTTCACATCTGCTCAGCTGTTCTGTGTATTTCTGTCGTTTTATTCTTCACTCCGGGAGGAAAAGCATTACAGAAGAGAAGCCAGAAGGTGTATTATGCGGTTCTGACCTGCGTATTGATAGCCGCGGCATGTGTTTTTCCGTTTCATGAGATCGCCTGGACCGTTACATCGGCGTTTTACGGCATTGCTTCGGTCATGTTCATGCTGGAACTCCGGAAACATGATATTGATAAAAAGTTTTATCTGCTGTACTCGCTCAGTATGATAATGCTTGCATTGTCACAGATTGTAAGGCACTCATCCTATGTCAGTCAACTGCCGTTCTTCTTTCTGACATTTGCGTTTGCGGTCTATCAATGCCGCAAGCGCTGGAATAAGAAGTGTAAGATACTGATCATACTGACAACGGTTATCTTGGTTTCTATGATTTCAAGCATAAGTACAATTGACACATATTATAAGGATCATGTCGTAGAATCTGAAACATATCTTGAATTGAAACAGTATCGCGGGCAGTTCAGTGATTATCCGGTTATTCCGTATAAAGGCAATGAGGAATTTTACGGGTCGATGGGCTGGGATGAGGAATTCTATAATGTTTCCAGAAACTGGATGTACATGGACAGAAGATTTACCTCTGAGAATCTCAAAAAAATAGTTGAAAAAACCGCAGAAACGAAACACACCGACAGTTTTTCCGAAAAAGCCAAAAAGACGGTCGAACACTTTATACACCCTGTAGAGGATAGCGATTTTGTCCGGTCCAACCAGGTTGTGTCAATTGTCATTGGACTTTTGACCGTTGCGGGAATGATCTTCAGCTTATATTTTTGGAAGAAAAAGAACCGTTATTTGATGCATATGCTGTTTGTCACAGGGGTAAATCTGGTTTCTGTGGCGGAGATAACATATCAATGTTATTTACAGCGTTTTCTTCCGCGTACGTTTTTGTGTTCGGCATTGCCAGCCATTTGTATTGACTGCTATTTCTTTATGCGGCTGCTGCCGAGGATGATGGAAAAAATCAAGTATTATTCCATTGAGATTTCTTTGCATTCGCAGGAGCCGAAGAAAGGTGGTAACAAAAAGTTCGGATGCCGTGTCAGCTCGCTTGTCTTATCTGTATGTATGCTCTTCGGTATCGGTGTAATGCTTGAAATGATGAGTATAGCTTTTGATAAAGACATACTGGAAATACATGCAAAATACGATATGCAGGTTTATCTTTGTGAACAGTATTGCGCTAAACATCCCGACCAGTTTTTTGTTAAAGACAGGGCTGTCAGCAACGACTTTAAATTGTTCCCTCACATGAAGGAACTGCGTGGATGCCGGAAAAACATTATGTTCTATGGCGGTTCGGAGGTCCTTTCAAAAGGTTATTCCGAACAGCTCAAAGCCAATGGATACGATGAGTTTTATTCTGAAAATCTGCTGGATGAAAACGTATATTTCATTTCATGGAATAATAATCTGGACGAATCTGTATTTGCCGTTTATATGCGAAAAGCTCACGGCAAGGACGTGCATTGTCACATGACTGAAGTAATCACCGACAATGTGTATGTCTACAAATTCACAAGGGCAGAGAAAGAAAAGCAAACGAAAAAAGAAACGAAGAATAAAACAAAAAAAGATACAAAAAAACCGAAAAAGAAATCGTGATGCTGTTCTGATCAATCTGTTGACTGCGGTGTGGTAGAATATCCGGATAGTCAAAAAGCATCGTATAAACAAAGTCAGCCGGCTGCCGCATTCTATTGAGAAATGCTGTGCAGCCGGTTGACTTTGTTTATTCTGCTTCAGGATGACAATGTTTTACTGCTCGAAATAAAATCCATCCTTTACGCTGCCACAGAGTATCAGCGTGGTTTCCGCTCCGTCCTCGGAAGGTCTTGACAGGGTAGCTCTTGCCGTCGATTTCAATGCCAAACTCTATGGTGACATTCTTTCCACTGCCGAGGTCGCCGTGTTCAAAGAAGATGTTGAAGGTTTCCCCTCTCTTGACGGGGCTGTTGTCGGCGTTGCTTGCGCCGCCGCTGCTGATGAGGTTTCCGTCTGAATAAATCGAGTAGCTGATCGCCTGAATTTCAATCTCGGTGAAATTCACCAGATTCAGCGTGACGTTTCTGCTTTCCAGCAGTTCCGGTTCGTAGCCCATGGCGTAGGTGTCCAGTCCGGTCTTGCTGAGCAGATTGCCGAGAACGCGGGGACTTTTGCCGCAGTCCTTGATGTTCCTGCCGAAGAATGCCGTCGCTTCCTCCGCGGTCACGGTTTTGGTGAAGCTCTCGCCGTCGACGGTGTAGGAATATTCCACCTCGTCGAGGTTGCCGATGAGTCCCAGAAGGACATAGGCAAAGCGCTCCATG
>ONID01000042.1 GCA_900317765.1 uncultured Eubacteriales bacterium
AACATGGTAGCCTTTACCGTCGAAGCAAACAAAGCGGGCGACGACCGCGATCTGCTTGTGATATACAACGCCAACAGAACCAACGAGTCTTTTGACCTGCCGGAAGGTGAATGGGAAGTATTCATAAACGGCGAAAAAGCCGGCACAGATGTGCTTGATACAGTCAACGGAAAGATAGACGTCGCAGGTATTTCCATGATTGCCGCACTGAAGAAGTAAATCGGATGCTGCAAAAACAATGATAACCATTTTGAATTGATAAACCGTACAAAAAAACCGAGGAAACCATCCTGAATCCTCGGTTTTTTTCATGTTGATTTTTTTAAGATCAAAAGACATTGCATCATATCAAGTCTTTTACGTAATTCATAGATTATGTTGTGTTTGTAGATATGTGCTGCATCACAGGAATTTATAGAGTCTTTGACAGTCAAACCCATTTAATATTAACGAAAAGATAATTGATTTTTATCCCTGTGTATGCTAAAATTAGCTTGTATAAATATGTTTAGGGATTACAGTTTTGTTAATTTATCGAAAAACAGTAAATTTTTATTGACAAACGCAGATGTATATCCTATACTATTAATTGAATTGACATTCAGTCAACAAACGGAGGAAAAATAATGAGTGTATTTTTTGATGCGGCAATATCGAGATTCATGGAAAACAACAAGGGCTTTGCGGTGGCTTCTGCCGAAACCAATGGCACACAGGAAACCTGCATACTCACCAACGGCAGCCAGAATGCCAAGATCGTCTATTCGCCAGACATAAAAAGATTCATACTGCTCAGAGGCGATGCAAACTGCTCTGAAAATGATTACACGGAGCTTCAGAGCTATTTGTATGAGCCCACAGGAGAGGATGCCGCCGACGTGCGCGAGGCTTATTCGGTGGCAAACGAGTTTTCCGAGACCTTCGGAGGACCTGCGCCTATGACCATCATTCCGCAGGCCTCCAGAAAGCTGAGCAAGAAGGAACGTGACAGTGACGAATCATCGGCTGTGTATTTTGTCAACAGAATCCCCGGTGTTCTGCCCGAATGCAGAGAGCCGCTGCTGCTGCACAAGGAATATTTTGACATGCTGCTGCCTAACAAATTCTGCGAAGAGGTGGTTGTTTCCGCGGTGGCACGTCTGTTGAGCGACAAATCCAGAAAGCCTCAGGCAGAGCAGTTTTTTGCCTTTCTCAACAAAATGTATGACTCCGGCGATATGGACGTCAAGAGCATCATCACCATGACCATTCTCAACAGCATCACCGGCGAGGAACGCATTGAGTATGTGGATAGCCTGCTCTCCGACACGCTGAAAAAGTCGTGGAAATCCGCCAGAAGATTTATCGGCAAACAGGTTAAGCCCGAAAAAGAAAGCAAATACAAGCAGATGTCTGATCAGTACCGTGCCCAGCTCATGCAAAATTTGCAGAAATAACCCTGATTATCCCTTTGCTGTCGCGGGCCGCATTGTCTGAGAATCAGTGATATGTAAACTGATGATGATTCCATCATTTATTAACCATAAAGGAGCGATCATTGTGAACAACAATCATGTTGGTGAAACGAAATATCCGGCTGGCAATACACCTGCCAATCCTGTCATGCCGCAGCAACCTTCACAGGCTGTTCCACAACCTGTCCGACCGATTTATCAGCAGCCTGTCACACCACAGACGCCCATGATGAATCAGCCCGTACGACAGGTTTATCAGCAGCCTGCCAGAACACAGACGCCTGTGATGAATCAGCCTGTACGTCCGGTCTATCAGCAGCCTGCCAGACCACAGACGCCTGTAATGAATCAGCCTGTTCGACCGGTTTATCAGCAGCCTGTTCAGTCAGTACCTCAGCCTGTACGTCCGGTCTATCAGCAGCCGTTTTTCGTTCCTCAGCCCGTCGTCAGACCTACCCAGCCATACACCCTCCAGGCCCGTGAAGCCATTTCCTCCATGAACAAGGCGCTGTTTGTCATCCTGTCTGTGCTGTTTGGATGGATTTGCGGCCGTTCCCTTTTATCATTTGAATACGGTATCGGAATGACGGCGTTGGGACTTTCCTTCTATCTTATCTATCTTCCCTTTATTATGATAAAGCAGAAAAAGAATTTTTCCTTGTTCGGACTGCTGCTCTTCATTCCTCAGACAATCATTTTAGCGTCCTTTTCCTTCTTCTCGGATAGCAGAGTCGTCATTATCGGACTTCTTGCTTCATTTATCATTGCCGCTGTGCAGACCACCATGCTCGCCAATTGCACCACCGGCAAGCCCTTCACTTTTGATCTGCTCTGCGACACATGCATCACTTACCTTGCTATGCCTTTCATGAATTTCTCAACCACTATGTCAGGCATTTTCTTTGGGAAGGACAAGAACGAAAAAAAGAGCAAGACCCCTCTTAAAATCGCTATCGGAGCCGCCATTTCACTGCCTGTCGTATTAACCCTCATTATGACTTTTTCATTTGCAGATGAAATGTTCGCCGCCTGGGTTGACAAGCTGCTTTTGGTGCTCAATCTCAATCCGTTAAGAATCACAGCGGATATTCTGTTTGCACTCATTGTCATGCTCTATGTAATGCCTCTGGTGGTCACGCTTCGCAGCGGTTACCGCAAACAGTATAATCACAAGGAATCACGCCGATTCTTTGATCCGATCATTACATCCACCGTCCTGTTTGCGTCCAGTGTGGTGTATCTGGTATTTGTGGCTGTGCAGTTCACTTATCTCTTTGCCGGCTCAGGCAATCTGCCTGACGGACTCACTCTTGCCGAATACAGCAGACGCGGATTCTTTGAGCTTGTATTTGTCATCGTGATCACCACCATTATTATGGGTGTGGTGTGTATGCTTACAAAAAACAATAAGCATGACAGATTGCCGGTATATGTCAAGATCGCACTCCTGATCATCATCGCAAGCAACGCTGTCATTATCGTTTCGGCTGCACGTCGTCTGCTCATATATATCGAAAACTACAACCTCACCGTGTCACGCTTCAATGCCGCTGTGCTGATCGCCCTGATGGCCGTGGTGGATTTGGTGCTGGCTCTGAGAATCATTTTTGACAGGCTGAGTGTTTCGGCTATCATTGGTTCCATAGTCGCTATGACAGTCGCTGCCTACTGCATATTCAATGTGGACGGATTTGTGGCGAAGTATAATATTGACCAATATTTGGACAATCCCACCAGGTATGACATTGATATCAATTATATCGCGGAGGATCTGTCTCCTGCCGCTGTTCCGCAGTTGGAACGCCTCATGAATAAAGCTCCGGACAATAAGACCAGAACACAGGCAAAATTTGCAATTGCACATATTGCCGACAAATGTAATCTCTTTGAGGGTGACAACAAGCATCTTGCCCGCTGGACACTCGACCGTCAGATAGCGGTAAATATTTTCGAAAAGTACAACATCACCCAGCGGATGGCAGATGAATATTACGACAACTATGTTTACTCCTATTCTGATTACGGATACCGTTGACGGTATCATCGTGCTACAATGCCAAACAGTTCGTTAATCGGTAAGTAACTTTGAAATCATATCGCCGTGCACTGTCGGAAAGACGGTACACGGCGATATTTTTCTCAGGGAGTCACAAATACATAGCCGTTGGCACGCGCGCTGTCGATAAAATCACCCAGTATGGCAGCATTGGTGGATGAGACCGCGTGCAGCAGGTATACGCCGCCGCTGTGAAGCCTTTCATTCAGTTTGTTGAGCGACTGTGTTTTATCTCCCGGTGCGTTGACGTCCCAATCCTTATATGCGAAGCTCCACAGACAGGTGGTATAGCCCATCTCTGAGGCAAGCGCCAGCGTCTGTTCGGAAAATTCCCCCTTGGGAGGGCGAAGGACGTTCATCTCATAGCCGAAGTTTTCTTTGACATAATCGTGCAGCAGACTGATTTCCTCACGGCATGTGTCGAGAGATTTCTCCGGCATCGAGTAATGACGGAATGTGTGGTTACCCACAACCTGTCCCTCGTCGATCATACGCCTGACAAGCGCACCCTCTCGCTTCGCGTAATCTCCGGTAATAAAAAACACCGCCTTCACTTTTTTCTCTTTTAATGTGTCGAGTATCTTTGCGGTGTAGCCGTTCTCATAGCCTTCGTCAAATGTGAGGTATATTTTTTTTCTTTCCGGCTGGCTTTTTGCGTCTTCATCCGTGTCACTCAGATCAATGAAAAATCCGCCAAGCCCGCCGTATTTCCGCTGCGATGTGACTGCGTCACGCGGACGGTTCAGTTCATCAAAATTAACACCCTGGCCCCAGCATATTTTTTTTGCGCTGAGAGTGGATAGCTCCGGTTTTTGCTTTGCAACGGCTGTGCTTTCTGTGGCTGATGCGACGGATGTCGCCGCTTCCTTTTTTGCGGGTTGCTTTTTCGACGCTGCCGAAACATGATAAATGGTGTTCACCGCAAATGCAACCGACAGCCCCAAGGCACAAACGCCTGTCAGCAGAAGCATTTTATTTCGCTGCATTTTTTTCATTCCCTTCCTGTTCGATGCGGCTGATCATCAGCCTGTATTATTTTTCCCGAAAAACACAAAAAAAGACCTGCATTCACCTTGAAAAACAAGGAGATGCAGGTTAATTATTATTTTTCATTTAAACTATTGGTTGTATCCCTGAAATATAATTCCAATCCGTAATATCTGATTTAAAAATTACAAGATTACGGCAGATATTTTTTGATTTTCTGCGCCGTCACTGTATCAATCAGACAATCCATCAGCAGTCCTTGGTCGGTATATTCCTCGGAAAACACCGTGCCGTTTTCCCTGACCAGTGCCGATTGTCCGATGTCTGAAAACGGAAAAAGGAAAGTCATACGCGCCTTTTGAACGGGAAGTGCATTTTCTATGGCTTCCAGAAGACCGTCGAAGCCCTCTCCCCTCTTTGCGCTAATTCTCACGCCTTCCACACCGCAGATTTCGCCCGGATCGGCTTTGTCAACCTTGTTGAGTACGGTAATGACCGGCTTTCCGGTGGCGCCAAGCTCATCCAGCAGCTTCCGGGTGATGGTCAGATGATCGCGGAAAACAGGTGAGGAACAGTCGCATACATTGAGAATGATGTCAGCCTGAACGGCTTCCTCCAGCGTGGATTTAAAAGCTTCTATAAGATGGTGCGGCAGACGACGGATAAAGCCTACCGTATCCACCAGCATTACGCTGCTGCCGGAAGGCAGTTCCAGTGCCCTTGCGGTGGGATCGAGTGTGGCAAAAAGCATATCCTCAGAGAGTACGCCGGCATCGGTCAGCGCATTCAGCAGCGTCGATTTGCCGGCATTGGTATATCCCACTATCGCCACCGTCACCACACCGTCCCTTTTGCGGCGCTCGCGCTGACGGCTGCGTTGATCTGCCACGTCGCCGAGTTTCTCCTTGAGCGCGTCAATGCGTCTGTGGATATGACGGCGGTCGGTTTCCAGCTTGGTTTCACCGGGACCTCTTGTGCCGATGCCGCCGCCGAGACGGCTCATTGCTATTCCCTTGCCTGTCAGCCTGGGCAGCATATATTTCAGCTGTGCCAGTTCCACCTGCAGCTTGCCCTCATTGGAACGCGCCCTCCCGGCGAAAATATCCAGAATGAGCATGGTGCGGTCAATGGTGCGGACATCGGTCGCCTGCTCGATGTTGCGCATCTGGATGGGTGAAAGCTCACGGTCAAAGATGATCAGATCAACGTCATTGTCGCGGCAAAAATCCGTCATCTCCTGCAGAAACCCGGAACCTACACAGGTGGCGGGATCCGGTGCGGGACGCTTCTGACAGATCACACCCGCCACATCGGCTCCGGCTGTGCGGGCAAGCTCCCTGAGCTCATCAAGAGATTCCTCTGTATCCGGTTCTCCCAGATCTACTCCCGCCAGCAGGGCAACAGTCTGCTTCGTTTCGGTATCATGCATTTTCATATATTACCATCAATATATCGGAATTATTGATCAACGTACTTATTCATCACGCTGACCATGAAGAACGCGCCGAAAATCGAACCGAGAATCGAGAAGACGACATTGATCAGGAAGAATGAAATCTGCTTATCCATCAGATAGCTTAAAGCCGCCGAGAAATTGGTAGTGTCATTGACATAGGAGAACACCATACCCAAGAACATAAACACGACCGACACAACGGCGCTCACTGACATGCAAATACCCATGCCGGTGCCCTTTGAACGGACGCCGTGAAGCATGGTATAGAATACAACCGCCAGCATGCCTGCCGGGAAACAAAGCGCAGCCATGTGGAAATCGGCAATCATTGAAACAATAAGGTAAGGAATGACGCCCACAAATGCACCGAGAGCCGCACCGAGCACGCCCTTTCCGACGGTGCCTTCTATCTCATGCGAAGGAGAACTGTCCTTGCCGGAGCGGTCGTCGCCCATAATATCCCTGTATTCCTCTCCGCTGTCATCAAACGAAACTCGCGGCTCGTCGTAATCGGAATCATTGTATGTTCCTCCGAACTTATCTTTGTAACGGTCATCGTCGTACTTGGATTTCATGCCGGAGTATTCGTCATAGGAATCGTCATATTTGCTGCTGTCAGGCTTGATGGGAGCATATCTGCGCTCATAATCGTCCTCATCTCTCGATGCCATCGGCTTGGGAGCCGGCGCATTCTGCGCAGGGTGACGGTTCTGTCTTTGGCTGGCGCTGCATTCCGCGCAGAGAGGCTGCACCATATTGTCGACAAATGAACGCTTGTTGGCTCTTGCGCCGCACTTGACACAGATATTCGGCACACGGAAACCGCACTGGCGTGCGTTTCCGACAACAAAATCCAGCACACTGTCCATTGTGCGCAGGGAGATGGAACTGACACTCTCGTCGTAGAATACGGCAAGGTAATTTTCCACATCTCCTACCTGACCCTGGCTCAACTCTCCGCCCTCGTCCACAAGAGCATTTTCAAAGGTGTCAAACGCTCTGTTATCATTGGCTGAAAGCATAAAGACAAAGAGCTTTCCGCCGTCTTCCTCACTCACAGAAAAACCGCAGCCCTGGTAAACGCCGTATACGACGTCGCCCTCCTTGCGATAGTTGTTGGCAGACTGCCAGGATGAAAGTGATGAACTCATCATATCAAATATGTCCTCCTCAGTTGCTGTTTTTTTGATTGATTTGTTGATACTAAAAGATATTTAAATATATTAACGTCTTCTTTTTAATCACTGAATATTCTACATCATTTTAATCTAATCGTCAACACAAATTCCCTTAATTAACTGCACTTATAAAAATATTTTATAATTTCTTCATCTTTTATTTTTGTTTGTGAAATTCATGTGTTATAAATAAATTCAAAAAAATCGTTTAAAATGACATAAAAAAATGATTGAAATATTGTATAAAATATGATATATTAATAATGATACATTTTATTTGCAGGAAACTGGGTTTATAAAGTTAGCCTGTTTCAGGAGGTTGTTCTTAATGGATAGCATTTTGTCTTATATTTTTTCTAATATTTCTTCATTCGACCATAACGTGCTAAAAGCAGTCAACAGCACCATGCGCAGCGGCATTTTGGATTCAATTATGCCATACATAACCAAGTTAGGCGACGCCGGCATATTCTGGATCGCTTTGGCTCTGATCCTGCTCATTCCGAAAAAAACCCGCCGCACAGGCGCCGCCATGGGCGTGGCAATGGTGTTGGGTCTGATTATCGGCAACGGCATTATTAAAAATGTCGTCGCTCGTCCGAGACCTTTCGACATCTCAAACACCGTCCTGCCCAGAAAAAGTCTGCTTATCTCTCCCCCGACCGACTATTCCTTCCCGTCGGGTCACACACTGGCGAGCTTTGAAGCCGCTACCGCTCTTTACAAGGACCATACCCTCTACGGCTTCGCGGCTTTTGTACTGGCAATTCTGATTGCTTTTTCCCGCATTTATCTGCAGGTTCATTATCCCAGCGACGTAATCGGCGGAGCTATTCTCGGCTTCCTGCTCGGTCTGCTCGGCAGCACTATTGTACGTGCCGTCTGTGACAAGTGGGCAGAGCACAAGGCAAAGAAAGAAGCGGATGCCGCCGAGGAGAAAAAGTCTTCAGAAGAATCTTCAGAAGAGGCACCTCAATATCATTAACTCTTGCTGAAAATTTATTCGGTGAAGAAAGGTGATCTGACAAATGGCAAGAAAAAAACTGTCTTCATTATTAAAAAGCTCAGACAGCGCAACCGAGCTGGATGAGCGTTCAACGAAAGTCAACAAGCAGCTTCACATAATCGGTCTGATTATCAGTATCATGATGTTTGTCGTTACGATTGTCCTGCTGATAGTCGCCATTACAAAGGTATATTTCATCAACCGGGATTTTACCTCCGGCAATGTATCCTACAACACAGCCAACAGCATTAATCAGGTAGTTGCGTCCATTCTGCTGCTGCTTGTCACATCAATGACCGGATTGATTTTCTTCAGACTATACCAGGCCAAGCCGCCTTTTTCCAAAGGCAATATCCGCATTATTCGGTTTGTTGCGATTCTGCTTGTCCTGCTTTCTGTACTTCCCATGCTCTTCCAGTTAGCAGTCGCGGGGTTCTTTAATATCTCCATCAGCAAGATCTCATTAAACTACATGTATATCTTCATCGGAATGATATTTTACTGTATCTCATATGTTTTTGAACACGGTGACATCGTGCAAAAACAAACTTCCAATATGGTCAGCGTACAGGAAAATATGATTCTTACGATGGCTGAGGCTGCCGAAGCAAAATCAGGCAATGTCGGTCAGCACATCAAGCGTGTTTCGGAATACACCAAAGTGATCGCAAAAAACATGGGTATGAGCGATGAAGACGTGGAAACCATCCGCCTGGCCTCCATGCTTCACGATATCGGCAACATACTGATTCCAAGCGAGATTCTGGAAAAGGAAAGCTCCCTCAATGACGAAGAGTTTGCCATCATGAAAACACACGTCATTGCCGGTGAACAGCTCTTGCTGAATGCAGAGGGTAATGTGATGGAAATGGCCAGACAGATTGCCCTTGACCATCATGAACACTGGGACGGCGCAGGATATATGGGCAAAGTCGGCAAGGAGATCAGTCTTCCGGCAAGAATTGTCGCCGTTGCGGACACCTTCGATATGCTTATCAGCGCAAGAGGCTACAAGAGCGGTTGGGATACCAACAAGGTTTACCACGGCATATGCGACGACAGCGGAAAGAAATTTGACCCCGAAGTGGTAAAGGTATTTATCATCTGCTACAAGGAGCTTCTTGAAATATTCAAGAAGTACAACAAAACGGTCAGCAAAGACGCACCGCTCGCCGAAGAAATCGCAGCAGGCTATGATAAGATTCTCGGTGAATACAACCGCAAAAACAAGCCCAAGGAAGACAGTTCCGTCAGTGTATCGAAATCTTATCAGGATGTCGAACTTGACCTCAGAAGGCTTATCTGACACATTTCCAAATAAATACAGGGCGCAGACGGTTTTTCATAAACTGCCTGCGCTTTTCTGCTATCAGATATAAAACCGCCGCAGATCTCATGACAGAAACCTGCGGCGGATTGTTTATGGTATTTCTATTGCTTATCGGGATTAAAAATAGCTCATGGGATTGTTGGCGTGGTTGTTCTTGCGTATCTCAAAGTGGAGATGAGGACCGGTGGATGCGCCTGTACTTCCCACACGTCCGATGGCCTGACCTTTGGCAACAGTAGAGCCCGATGAAATAGTAACGGCACTCAGATGAGCGTAACAGGTAGAGTAACCGTTTCCGTGAGAAATAATGATATGCAGTCCGTATCCGCCTGCGGCACGTTTGACGGTCGCTGTACCGGAATCAGCTGCCACGACAGTGCGTCCGTAAATGCCTCCGCAGGAAATATCGACGCCGCTGTGGAATCTTCCCCAACGCGGACCGTAGGGAGAGGAAATGCTGTGCACACCGGGCACAGGCCACATGAATCTGCCGGTACCTACTCCGCTGGGCTTCTTTGTACCCACCTCATATACAGCTTCTACCGGCTGCTTTGTGACGGTGGAGGAAATCACTTCGCTTGCCACCTGCACACCATTGATCTCGGTGACCTGTCTGACTACTTCGCGTTCACCGGGAACGCCCTGCGTAATGCATTTCGAATAGGATGTGTATTGCTTATTGTTCTTGATGGTTTTCTTGGTAAAATTGATCTTTTCCTTGACCTTGACCGTGCGAACCGTCTGCACTTTCAGCACAGGAAGCTCTTCCTCAAGCAGCACAGATGTTCCGGGCACGGGATTATCGTCCAAATCCTCGTTGACCTTCTTCAGACGTTCATACGACATATTGGCCACATTGGCGATGGACTGGGCAGTATCCCCCTCGTTCACCGTATAGATGCGGGTTTCGGTGCGCTTGGTGGAGATGGTCTTGGCAAATTTATCGGAGGACACAATCCTGTCGGTAGAATAAAGCCCGCTGATGATCTCTGTAGTGCCCATAAAGCTGACCTTTTCGCCGGGAGTTCCTGTCTTGTAATGATCGAGGAAGCTATCCATGATAAACTGAATGTCACCGTAGCTCTTTGCGGCAGCACAAAGAGTGCCGTTTATGTAAAGTCCGTATGCGCTCTCGACGTCGCTGCTGTCAGCAAGAAGCGCTTCACAGAGAGTCTCGGAGCTCATATTCATAGAGGAACTCACCGAAGTCATCGAATATGACGGAGTGAGTGAGTCGGTGTAATCGGTGCTCGTATTGACCGTACGCTGACCGAGCAGCTTGACAGCGTTGTTATAAACGCTCTCGTCTTCAATATATCCCAGCACCTTGCCGTTGCATGACACCTCAAGAGTATGTGAGGAATTGACAACGTTTGAGATGACTACCGCAAGTACGCCTATGCAGATCAGAGGCATGACCACATTCACAACGCCGGCGAAAAATCCTTTGTGCTGTCTGAATGTATTCCCGAAGCCTTCCTTGCTCCCGCATATCTCGCGGAATTCATGCCATGCGCCTGCCACAGGCTGCGCCACATGAACACTGAAAAACGAAGAGATCCTTCCGCTCACCGGGCGGAAGAATTTCCTAACTCTGCGGCGCTTGTTGTAGGTCACAAATTGCAGCTTTAAACCTACCCAGCAGAGAAAGCGGTAAAACCGCGCGAATATATTCATTTTTTTGTTTTTGCCGTTTGCCTTGATCTTTTTGATGATTTCCCTTTTTGTCATATTGCTCATGTATGTCACTCTCCTTTGAGTTACAATTCTATTACAACACTGTTATATTATACTACAATTCTGTAATAATACAACCCCGAAACGACATTTTCTTGCAATCTTCGCATAAAAAAATTCATTTCGGGGTCTTTTAAATATATATTGCACAAATTATTTGTCAATTATTCGGCATTTCCGCATTTTACTGTGATAGCACTGTGATAACAGTCCTTGTTGAGCATCACATTCCCTATTGCTTGGTTTCATTCATATCCCATTTAATACCGCTGAAATTAATTCCGTCGGTGAAGTCTTCAAAGTTTTCGACGCCCTTGTGTACTACCTCTTCCACAAACTTTTCAATAAGTGCTTTGGATTCAAACTGAGCCATCGATGTGAGGTCGAAAAAGCTCATGTTCGAACGGAAGCTCTTGTCTCTCGGGTCAAACCACACGCTGTTGGTGATATTTGCGTAATCAAAGCCTGTGTCATAAGTCTTGGGATAAAAACGACAGGCCAGTGCACCAGCCATTGTCCCGGGCCTTACATAGGGCAACAGATGTTCGGCAAGCTCCGCGGCAGGTCGTTTGATGAAAAGCGGATCCTTGCGCAGCCTTGTTCCTGCCATAAAGTCCGACATAAGCGTTATGGCATGCTTTCTGGGAGTGTGAACCCCGTAAAGATCGCACAGCAAGAGGGAATACAGCACCGCTACCGCCGCATCCAGCGATTCACAATCCGGTAAACATTCCTCGAGATCAATATCGCTTATCTTCAGCCCCTTTTCCCGACGGAGTAAAATCAGATCGAGATTGCTCTCAACCAGTGCGTGATACTTGTAATTGACGCCGCGATCGTCGGTTTTTTCCAGGAACTCCATATTGTAATGCACCAGCGGATGTACAAGCCTGTCATAGCAATAATGACAGCAAAAACCCATAGAGTATGAAAGGATGACGTCAAAATCATCTCTGTCACTGCAATAACGGCAGACCTTTGCCAGTGAACGAAACAGCATGGCAGGATCGCCGCCATGTATGCTTGAACCGTAAGGGCGCAGACTGCCCGACTGCCAAGGCATCATTCTGTGGAAAAAAAGTATGTCAGGTCCCTGACATCCCCATAGAAATGCTTCCTCGTTAATAAATGAAAACGAGCTGACAAATTTGTCTTCATTGATAATGCGCTTTCCAAGCAGCCAATGACTGATAATATCAGGCATAAAACAATACCTCCGTTCCAAACAAAAGACACAAGGCGGACGACATGATTGCCGCCCGCCTTGTGTCAGAAAAGAGTATCAAAAAAGGGATAGGAGTAGGTGTAGTCTTAACCAAGATCATAACGGAAAGAACAAAACCGACTGAATAGAACATATGCATAATAAACCTGCACAGAGGTTCGTTTGACTCCCGCTACTGACATTAAGTATAAATACACTTTATGAACACCCTATTAACTGAAAAATAACACTTTGTGAACAAAGAGGCAGCACTCTGAGCATTCTTTACATTTTTAATAACTATGATACTAATTCAACAAAAAGAATTTATTCTTCAATCATCGAATAAACCGCAGCCACAGACGTTCTGATTTCCGACAAAATGCGGTTCACGCCAAGTGATTTGACAATGTACCATTTGTTGTCTACCTTTGTCATGTGAATCTCCACTGACAGCTCCTGTTTTTTTGCTTTGACTGCCCGTTTCTTTATCATTGAAACGAGCAATTCCGAGCAATTGTCATCCGATCCGCTGTCCAGAGCCTTGATAGTGTCATTCAAAGCCAGTCGGCAGATCTCTTCCATGTCCTCCGGAAAAAGAATCCTGATCTGGGCTATTGCTGAATTTCCGTCTATACTAATATTTAATTTTTCCCACTTTATGCGCTGCGCAAGCGATCTGCACGCTTTGACGGCAGCCTCACTGTCCCCGTACGGATCGCGGTTTGCCATGCAGCATTTATTCATTCCGGAAATATTGTAATCGCAGAACGAATTCATATATGAATCAATCAGGCTTTGGGTCATCGAGCTGTCGCTTGACACGCTTTCTCCGCAGGATGAACAGGTTACCGTCATCAACAGAACCACCACAACGCAAAATACTCTTGAATATACTCTTTTGGAGACTTTCATATCATACATGACGTCAATCAACTCCCATAAGCGCATTTTGAAATAAATCAGCGGTATGTTCTGCGGGTTGCCTTTCTGCGGGAAACGCTTCGCTTCAGGCTGTTCATCTTCTGCTTGCGGGAATAGGAAACAAAGATATATCCTGCTACTCCGAGCACAGCCAGTACGAGAAAGATTCTGAAAATAATGGAGGCAAACAGATTATTCACCCAGTCGAGAATGGCAAGAAGTGTGCTGCGTTCGACTGATTCGCTTGCCACAAGATTAATTCTTCCTATCTCCTCGCCGTCATATGTCAGCACAGCTGTGCCGAGCTTCTGCCCCTTTCGTATCGGGGCTTCCGCAACCTCATCTACGAATGTTATCTCCTTGCTGACACTGGTTGATTTCACTCCCTTGGGAAGGATCGTGCTGAAATCGTCCTGCGGCACGAGGGTTATGCTGTCCATGTTCCACGCCAGTTTAAGGGGAATCTCCGTGATCGGAACATTCGTGTTGTATATTTCGGTGATATAAAGATTGTTGAACGCCCATTCAAACAGGTTCTTCGCGTCTATGAAAGCGTAGTTCTTATCCTTGGCAGTTGGCGCGTGATCGTTCAACAGCACAGCAATATAATGGTAATCCCTGCCGCCGACATTCTTTTTGGCATAGGCCGCAAAACAGTGTCCCGACTTGATGAGGTATCCTGTCTTGACGCCTTCGCAGTACTGATAGAAGTAATCCGTTCCGTCGGCGCCCTTTTCGCCTTCGCGGATCAGCAGATTGGTGGAAACCACCCACTGTACATTGTCGTGCTTGTTGGTGGGCTTGATGCCGTAGGAGTGAGGCGTATAGGCGATTTCGGCAAGCTCGGGAATATTCATCAGATGATTGGCAATCAATGCCATATCGTGTGCCGAAGAATAGTGATTGGCAAAATCGGTTGTCAGACCTGATGCACACTTGAATTTGGTATTGGTACAGCCGATCTCTGTGGCACGGTCGTTCATAAACTGAATGAATTCTTCGTTTGTATCGCTTCCGTAGTACTGCTTGCTTATGTAATAGCCTATCGCCTCTGCGGCGCAGTTTTCCGAAGCGACAAGGGCGTTGTAAATCAGGTCTTTGAGTGTAAAGCGTTCATTGACCTTGATGTTGGTCCACACACCTGTGGCACCTTCCTTGTTGTAATTGACAAACCGCACGGCACGGGAATCCACAACAACCCATTCATCCAGCGAATCAGCTCGTTCGTAGGCAATGATGCAGGTCATCATCTTTGTGAGAGATGCCGGCAGCATCTTCTTATCGCCGTCTTTTTCATAGATGACCTTGCCTGTGTCCATACTGAGCATGTAGGCAGTCTCACATTTAGGTTCATATTCCGAACGAAACGCGGCGCTTACCTCAGACGGCCTTGACACAGGCGAGGAAAAAAAAGCAAATGCCAGCAGCAGTACACACATCAGTGAAGAAACTCGCTTAAATACAATTGATAATCTCATTCTATCAGCTCCGTTATCAGCTATTCATCAAATCAGCTACAATTTATTATCCATTTTTCAAACTATTATAACACATTATTTTGATTTTAAAAGTGTAATAAAAGTAAATTAACAGTAAATATATTTATTCGTATTTTACAGCTTATCCATCAAGCCCACCAATTCGCTACAAATGCCCGATTTACGCGCTTCGCGCTCATTGGCATAAAATCGGTAACACATCATATCTTGCAATAAATTCCGATATGTTTCAAGTCATTTGTTGTAAATTCTGTTGAAAAATGGATTAGCTTTTCTCTTTCACACGTCTGAACTCATTGGCAATAGAATCGGCTGTTTTTGTGATGTACCGTCCGTCTGTAATAGTCACGTTTGAATGCCCTGCAAATCCAGACAAAAGAGGAATAATCATGCCTTCATTTGCCAATTCAGTAATACAGGTATGTCGGCACACATGCGGCTTAATCTTTACTTCCTGCCCTGTCTGTGCCTTGAACCTGTTTCTTGCTATCCTGAAATTTGCGTCCCAATTGACAGCGACTTTTGGTGCACCGCCTCTTGTAAATGTGAGGAATCCAGACACACCATCAACCTTATATCTCGCATCTTGTTCGTCACGTTCCGATAT
>ONID01000070.1 GCA_900317765.1 uncultured Eubacteriales bacterium
CGTGTTGACGGAATACTCATTCTGACCGATGTAGACGGAGGGATTCTCGCAAGGTCCGAAGATTTTGATAATCATGGGGGCACGGCCTGCCGTGTCATTGACGAATCGCGCGACATTGCCCTCAGAATACCTGTAGGGATAATGCCCGGGATACTTCTTGTCGCCGCTGTGGGAATGCTGCGCGGAAGGCAGAACAGTAACCGTTTCCTCAGCGGTCCACGCAGGGGAAACGATTTTAAGCGTCAGCCCGACGACGGTGTAGGTGGTCCAGTCGCGGTCAAGCGTCTTGACGGAAGCGGAAGCAAAGCAGCGGATATACCTGTTGTTGATCCAGAGCTTTCCGGGGATAACCGAGCAGAGGTCGCGTTCCAGCACATTGTTGAGCCTGTCGAGAGCGGCGTCATGTTCCTGCTGGGTGTCGGCGAAAACGTCGAGCACCAGCGTGCGGTCCTGCACGGGTCTTCGTGCGGCGACGGCCTTTCCGCCATCCCGAAAAAAGCCCCGATGTCCTGACGACAATCGGAGCCGTGTCAAAGCGAATGGTTTCGCCCACAGAGTTTTCATACCAAATCGAATAAGGCAAAAGTTCTCCCAAAATATCACCACCGGAAAAAAATAATAAATAAGAAAGAATAAATAAAAAATAATAATATCGGAAGGCGCATTCGCGCCTTGAAAAAAATATTTCAAGGGCG
This sequence comes from uncultured Eubacteriales bacterium, assembly GCA_900317765.1. Taxonomy (GTDB): domain Bacteria; phylum Bacillota; class Clostridia; order Oscillospirales; family Acutalibacteraceae; genus RUG762. The sequence goes on from ONID01000070.1 coordinate 696, forward strand.
ATAGCCCTTCCTTTTCTATTATCTATTCGTTATTATCTATTCTCTATTATCTTAGCGAACTTGTTCGCGCACAAGCCTTCCGAAGCTTCTTCCGTCGATTTCCATCGTGGTAGGGGAATCGGCGAGTTTTTCGACGGCTTCGAGAATTCTTTCAAGGCGGTCAATCCTGTCGCCGGCGGGTGAAAGAGCGGAGTATCCCTGGGAGGGGAGGGAAATATCGCCCAGGGCGTCGGCTGTTTCGAGAGAGATGGCGGAAGCGGTTCTGTAGAGACTTCCCGCGCCCCTGATCAATCCGACCTCCATACCTTCGGCGACCGCCTGACCCATGGGAATCATGACCTTGGAGGGGGAGTTGACATGGAGGGCGGTTCGGATCGTCTCAGCGATACCGGCGGCAAGAGACGTGGCTCTGACCATGAGGCTTGGGGCTTTCTCGTTAATGCCCCTGAGAATGCCGCTGACGACATTTCCGCCAATACCCGTAAAGCTCACGGAACCGGCAGCGGCGAGCATATTGTCCATAATTCCCTTCACCGAAGAGCGCGCGTTTTCTCTTTTGTCCTCCATGCCGGTGCAAAGCAAACCGATTGCCCTGCTGCCCAGGGCGCGCATGCCTCCGGAAGGAGAGGAACTTCCCAGAGCATTGTCAACGCCGTTCAGAATACCGTCGCCGTCGCTTTTGGCGGCGGAAACAAGCTGCGGCTTGCCGGCAGCCAATTCGGACTTCATACCGACCCAGGAATCGAGCATAAAACCCTGAGTTTTGCCGGGGACCTGACCGAAGGCGGAACAGACGGTATTGGCGGAACTGACAGCGCTTTGTGTGATCTGTTCGCCGCAGGTCCCCTGCATCTGGGAGAGATTCTCCCAGGAACCGGCGTTCTCATCGAGCGCGTCGGTAATATCGTGAACCGCCCCGGCGACAGCTTCGGCGGCGGATTTGACAGAGTCGGAATACATCCTTTCGGCGGCTTCAGTGGCGTCGTGAATGTGTTCTCCGATGGAGCCGATCGCGCCGCCGGTCAACTCCGCGTCACTGCGAAGGCTGTCGGATGCGCTGCCGAACTGACGGACGAAATCCGAGAGCGCCAGACCGGCGGAGAGCAAGCCGGAAGTAAGTCCCGTGAGCAGGGACTGTCCCAGACCGCCGGAGCCGTTGAAATCATCGTCGTGTTCCCTGCGGAAGGAATCAAGCATCTGTCCGGCGGTCAAAAGATTGTCGGAAAACTGACTGATATCCAATTCGAGATAAGCCCCGACAGTACCCGCGTTAATCAAAGTATTTCACCTCTGCACCCAAATTTTTAAGCAAATCGATCGTTCTTGCATTGCCGGTATCACGACTGCGCCGGAAGAAGGGACGTTTGCCCTCTTCCATCTGCGAGATGATGAAGCAGCAGGCCTCATCGAAGCAATAGGCGACAAACCCGTCGGAAATACGGAGCATGTCGCTGGGCTTAGTCCTGAACCTCTGCGCCGCGAATATCACGGACATGATCGCCGGAGAGTCCACGAAATCGGTCGAGAGCCTTGGCTCCCAGCTGTGTGAACTGAAAGATAGCGATCAACTGTTCGTCGGTGAGGGCGACCCCGGCGGCCTCCAGTTCATCGAAGGAAGGACTGACCATAGCGGCCCTGGCGATCTGGAGCAGAACGCGCCCTTCCTCGGCGAGATCACCCGAGTCGGCGGAGATGCCGGAATAAAAAATCCTTCTTGCGGTTTTGAGCAGCGGATTGGCGATAGCGCCCGCAGCTGCGAGAGCGAGGACAGAAGGCCGTCGCAGCTCAAATTCCACAGCCTCACCGCACCAGCCGGGAATGCTGACAGTCTGGGAAGTTTTGACGGATTCTACAGAAAGCATAATGATCGGTCCTTTCAAAAAGAAGATTCAGGGGATTGAAAAAATGACGGAATGTCAGAGAGCGACAAACGACGAATCTTGGTAAATGGCGTATGTTCCGGAGGTAATCCCGGAATCCGACCCGAAGAGATCGTCGACGGCGGCGAGAATGACGGTTTTCCCGTCGACAGGGGAATCGGGAAGATCCTCTCCGGAAGCGACGATAACAGGCAGGGAGGGAAGGGAGAGCACGGTCATAGGGCTGCTGCCCTTGGAAGGTCTGCTCTTCATGGTATAGGAAGGAGCGAAGAATTCACCGTCCTTGAGCGTCACGGAAGCGGGGGAACCGAATGCGTGCGGGAAGATGAAGGCGGTGAAGGAGAGCGAATTGCCGTCGTAATCCTTTTCGGAGGAATAGACGGCAAGGGAACATCTGACGCGGTCGACGACCTCACCGGCAGTCGGCGCGGAATACCTGGCGAAATTCCCGCCCTGGTGAACGGTGCTTTCCCCGCCGTCGACCAGGGCGAAGACGTCGGGGGAGAAGGTAGTGTCGGTGAAGGAGATATTGAACCCCTTGACGATGTCCTCGGTGATATTCTGAGCGAGGATCTGATTTTTGATGCGCAGTTCATTTTCCGCGCCTGCGGAAATCTGCGCCTCCGCCGACGCCTCCTTCGCGGTGTCGAAGGAAAACACCCTGGGCGACGGTTCCTCGGTAATAATGTCAATTCGCTCGATGTTGGCAATAGCCATCTGCTGAGAAGCCATATTTTTTAAGTCATCCTTTCATAATTTAGTGGTCAGTGGTCAGTGGTTAGTAGTCAGTGGTTTCATCTTTCCACTCCTCACTCTTCACTATCTGTTCACTGTCCACTGACCACTAATCACTAATTAAGCCGCTTCTGGACCAAGTATTGCACGGTTCCATGATGCGCCCTGAATTTGTCGTTGATGATGTGAACGCCTTGGTCGCCGGAAGGTCTGAGATCAGGCGCAAGGGGGAGGAGCGCCGCCTTGACCCGATCGATGAGAATGTCGAGCTGTCGGTATGCGCCGAGAGGGGCATAGCAATGCACGGTCATGAGCGTATACCCAAGCCCGGGCGAGACGGCATAGGGGAAGGTGCCGGTTTCCTGCACCACGACGTAGGGGAAGGTGCAGACGTCCTGTTTGGCGCCGGGCAGGGCAACGTCGATGCCGGCGTCGGACAGCGTTTGAAAAATATCCCAATAATTCATGTCAGCCTCATTTCAATTCATTCAGACTGCGGGCGAAGCGGAGCAGCGCATCGGGGGCGAAATGATGCACGGTAGGGGCGAGAAGGGCATATTTCCCGCCGTATCCGAGTTCGAGAAAGACGGAATAGGGCATATGTCCCTCCACGCCGACGGAAAAATGTGCATTGTCCCATCCGGCAACGCCCTGCATGGTGCGGCGGGCATTGCCGGTGCGGTCGGTCCAGGGGCGGTTGGATTTGGCGTAAGCCTCCATATCGGCGGCGGCGGAACGTCCCGCACCGTCCAGCGCGGAGACTGCCCTGCACCCGTAATCGTAAAGCCCGTTCAGCGCGGAGGCAATATCAATCCGGATTTTCAACTGTTTCCGCCTCCAGATCAAGAAGTCTGCAAGAGGAGTAAATCTCCCGGATAAACGACACGCGGTAAAAGGTGCCGCCGATAAGAATGAGATCACCGAGGGAAGCGTTGTCGTCGAATTGGAGCAGCCTGAAACCGTGTGCGGTTTTGCCGCGGATGTCGCCGGCAATCTCAAGAATCTCGGAATAATGCCGCGTGCTGCCGGCATAGAAATACCCGCAGGTAAAGGCGTATAACTGAGGGGGCGAGGGCATCCCGAAGCGGTCGGTTTCGCGGGAATAGACCTCATACTCCCCGAGCAGACGGTTTCTGCAAAGACTGCACCGGAGGGAAGCAATGCTGTTGCAAAGAGCCATATCAGAAGACCTCCTCAGCGCGTGAAATGTTGCGACAGACAGCGGGGCGATAGAGCCTTGCGAGCGCCAGCCAATAATTTCTGCCGTCGGGCAGCTCAAGACCGCCGGGGAGTCTGAGGGAATCGCATTTAGCCTTGATGAGCAGCCCCTCGTAGGAAGCGGCATTGACGTTGCCGTCGTGTTTCCGGAGCAGCAAAAGCAGTTCCTCATCGGAAAAGGCGGCGCACGCGCAATCGCACCCCTCGGAGGTTTCCCTCAGATTAAACCGCAGCACCGGCAGCAGCCCCGAAAAATCACCATCCTGCATAAAAACACCACCAGTCAAAAAACAAATTACGCAATGTTCGTGATCTTGAAGTGCTTCCAGGCGGGGCCGTGGTCGAGGCCGATCTGACCGAAGATCTGGAATTCCTCGGCAGCGCCGGTTTTGGAGAGCGGCTCGCGGAAGAAATTGCCCTTGCCGGGAACGTCCTGTTCGACGGGGCGGATGCAGGAGATGTCAGCGCCGAGCAGCACACCGGAAGGCATGAAGCGGTCAAGCAGGATACGCAGCGGGCCGAAATCGGTTTCGATGACGGTCATATTAACGCCGCCGACGTTGCGGGAATCAGGCAGATTGAAACCGGCCTGGGAGGCGTAGATAATGGAGAGATACTGCTTGACGGCGGAATTGCAGAGCAGCACCATGTCGGTGAAATCTGCGCCCGCGTCGAAAGCGGTCTTATAGGCGGCATTGAGGAAGTCCTGTGTCAGCGGAGCGTTTTCACAGTCAATGACAGTACCGGCAGCCTCGAGCATTCCCCTTGTCTTGTTGGCCTGGGAGGAATTGCCCGCAAGCTGATACACGCCGTTGATGAAGGTGTACTCCACGTCGCGCGCCATTTTTTCGATAGCCCTGGCGGTCTGGAAATCCAGCTCATCGGGGGCGCAATTGCCCTCGAGCAGGGAGGTCACGCCGGAGAGTCTGCCGCTGCTGGACTGTTTGGCGTAGGTGACGGAGACCTTCTCGTGAAAGATCTGGGTGACGTTGGTATTCTGGCTGCGGACATAGCTGACAGCAGCGGGAGCGGTAACGGAAGCATTCTCGGAGATGGCGGGCTGAGAAGCGGCGTCATGGGAATACTCCACACCGGTGGAAAACTGGAAATTGTCGGTTTTGACCGCATTCCCGCGTATCAGATTGAGAAAAGGCGTGACCGCGGGAGTGGAAGAATAAAGCTGTCCCACAAAATTAGGCAGATTAAAGACCGTGCCCGTACCGTTGATATTACTCATTGTTTCATTCATCCTTTCAATGTTTGTAAGTGATAAGTGGGGAGTGGGGAGTGGGGAGTGAGTGAGGAGTGAGTGAGTGGCAGAGTGAGCCGATAGCCAATAGCCCCAGAGATGAATTCATTTTATGCCTTCCTCCCTGAGGAAGGTGGCTTGCCGAAGGCAAGACGGAAGGAGTGCAAAACGCATTTCATTATATAAATGCAGTAAGGCGACTTCCCACTCACTGACCACTGATCACTGACCACTAACCACTGTCCACTGATTCAGCGAAGCAGAATCCCTTTTCCCGCTGCTTCAGAGATCACCGCGGCGGCAAGCGTATTGTTGCCGGCAGCTCTGGCGGCGGCGAGACGGGAAGCGAAGGCGGAAGCGTCGGAATCGGCGCGGGGGAAGTTGCCGGAACGACCGGTGGAACCGGAAGCGCCGCCGGCGAGATAGGGCTTGTTTCTGAGCAGCTCGGTCAGCGACTCGCGCACACCGCTGACGGAACCGTCGTCAGCGACGCGGACGGAAGAGCGGTCCATCATCGCCAGAGCCGCGTCGGGGTCGATGAGTCCAAGCTGCGCGCCGACGTCGCGGATCTCGGCATGAATGAGCCTGTCGTCCGCCTCGCGCAATCGCCTGTCGATGAGGGCCTGCACGTCGTCGGGAATGGTTTCACCGCGCCGTTCGGAACGCTGCTGCAAAAAGCCCTCCAGCATTTCGGGGGTGAGATTGTTCTGACGGGCAAAGGAATTGATCACCGAACGCTCAGCGCGCTGTCTGCGGCTGTCGAGCGCAGCGGCAAGCGAATCGGCGATTCTCTCCGCGTCCGCGTCAGAAATGCCGGGTAACCCGTTGTTGGTGTTTTCCATCATCAAAATGTCTCCCTTCAAAGGTGAAAAAATCCGTACAGCGCCGATCATGCGTCGGAAGCAATCCCCGAAAAAACAAAAACGTGCCGAATCCTCTCCGCGCAAAAAAAGATAAAAGAACAATCGACGCCAGCCCGTCGGCTATCAATAATGAAAAAAAAGAACCTCGATCAGTTTAACGTCGTACCGAGTGCCGGACAAAAAGAAAAACCGCCCGGAAATCCCAAAGCGGTTATTGAATCGAAGTTTCCTCCCTGACGCGGGCAAGCTCAGTCTCCGCGTCAGGCGCCACGCACCATTTTTCGATATAGCTTGCACGGCTGCGCAACCCGGCGGCGACCTCCTGACGGTCGTTGGACATTTCGGTGAAATCGTCCTCCAGGATGGGGTAAAGGTGCTCGATCTCGACATAAGTCCCTTGGGGAATGTCTGCGCCGAGATAGAGGGCATTCATTTTGAGAATGGCCTCAGCGAGCCATTGCAGCGCAGGCTCCCACGAAGCCCATTTTTCCTCGCAGCGGGAGATCAGCTCCCAATAGAGCGCCCGCATGCTCTTGCCGGACTGCATCAGCCCCTTGAGCTGTTCGAGGCTGACGTTGGGAACGCTGAGCAGGTCGTACATGTCGTTCTTGGTGCGGTTGACAGCGGCTTCAAAGCGTTCGGAATAACCGAATCCGGACTCCAGCTTCTGGAGCTTGGCCTGACGGGACTGTCCGTCGCCCATGACGGCGGGATCGGTCTGTAAATCGACCAGAGCGCCGGGGGAGATGCGGATATACTCAAGCGACTCGGCTTTGGCGTCGGTGGCGACGGTCTGTGGGAACATGTTGAAGCGCAGCGCGTCAGCGTCGTCGGAATTGAGGTGATTGTAAGCGTTCTGGAGATCGACGAGTTCAGCGACGTCGCTTTCTCCGAGCAGATCGCCGGTGAGTCCCTCGTTGATAATGACATAGCAGGGAATGAAATCCAGTCCGGTGTCAACATCCTCACCGCCCTCGATGAGCTGCCCGAAGCCGTTGTAGACGCCCTCGTTGAGGATGCACCTGCCGTCATTCATGAAATACTTCTGCTTCCAGACTCTTTGCTTGTCGCGTTCGGCGGCATTGTTGGTCTGATAGAAGAAGATAATTTTCTGCAGTGTGTCGCAGTCGTCCTCAGCGGTGGTATAGACGAATTCAAAGGAAGGACGGAAGGTGACTTTCGGCTCGCGTCCGAAGCCGCCGGAGAGCTTGATGGCGACGCGGCGACCGATGAAGCAGTCCCTTGCGGCCTGAATGAGCTTGTTTTTGAAGCGTGATTTTTCAAGAATCCCGTCCAGCATATCCTGCGCGGCAGCGACGGCGTCCCGGTCAGCGCAGTCGGAACGGAGGTTGATCTCAGGCGTTCTCCCGAACATAAACCCAGCCTCGCGTTTAATCAGTTTCTTGACGAGATTGACGCGCTTTTTGGAAGGCTTGTAATCCAGCCCGGAAGCGACCGTCCAATCCTGCCCCTTGCCGTCGTAAAATTCATACAGCCGGATGGTCTTTCCGATGTCCTCCAGCACAGCGGAACCGTAAAGCCCTCCCAATTCCGCCGTAATCATCTGCATAGGCGTAATGTACATAATTTTTTCCTCCAGAAAATTAGATAAGAGATAATGGATAATAGATAAAAGATAATAGAAAAGGAAGCCCTGACGGGCATGGAAAAAATATAATTCAAGGCGCGTATGCGCCTTCCATTTCTATTATCTATTCGTTATTCTCTATTATCTATTATCTTAGCGCAGCTCCGCTGCGCTATCTTGCGCCCCGTCCCGAGACGGAAGGGCGGGCCGAGGGATGGGAGACGGCGTCGAAGTAGACGCCGTACCGCATGGCGTCGCAGCAATGGTCGTTTTCCTTGAGGGGACGGTCCTCACCGCAGGCAGCGGCATGTTTGGAGTCCCAGACGTAGGAAGGGATCTCGCCGAGGGTGTGGACGCAATCGGGCGAAAAGGAGAGCCGTCCCTGCACCAGCTCGGAGGAAACGGCTGAGATGCCCTTGGCGACGGAATTCTTGGCGGGAATGACGTTGGTGAAGCCGTCGTGACGCAGGCGGGTGATAAAGGAACTGGCGGAAGGGTCAATAATGATGGGAATGTCGTGTCTTCCGCCTGCGAAAGCGAGCATATCGTCGGAATACTGCCCGTCGTCCTTCTGGATAGGAATGCCGGAAGAGGCATTTCTGCCGTCGTGATAAAACTCGCGGTCGATGTAATGGGTGACGCCGTCGCCTCGTCCGGCGGCATAGAAATGCAGGAAGACGCAGGGGTTGAAGGTGCCGTAATCGACGGCGATAAATTCCCTTTCGGGCGTGAAGCCGACGTCGTCCCGCACATTTTTTTCCCTGTCGAACATGGAATAGATCACACCGTCGGCAACCGACCACTCGCCGAGAATGAAGCGGCGGGCGAACACGCCGGTATACATATGGCGGTATTTTTCAAGCGTGCGGGGGGAAAGGGTCTTGTTGTCGGTCATGAGGAAGTGGATGTAAAGCAGCCTGCGTTCCTTTGCGCGGTCAATCCAATCGGTTTTGAACCAGTGATACGGCCCCTCGGGATTGCAGTTGAACCACCACTTGGCGCCCTCGACGGAACAGCGCGCCGTCGCCTGATTGACGAAGGATTCGGGCATGAGCGCGACCTCATCGAAGAGCACGCCGGCAAGGGTAATGCCCTGAATAAGGTCCCTTGCGGCCTCATCCTTGCCGCCGAAGAGGTAGAAATAATTCTCCCTGCCGCAGAAGGAAATGGTGATAAGGTTCTCGGTGCGTTTTTCGGCAAAGGAATAGGGGAGAGAAGCGAGCATCTGTTCGAGGGGAGAGATGACGTTGCGGCGGAGGGAAGTGACGGTTTTCCCGCAGATAGCAAAATTCGCCCCGTTGAACTTCTCGGTAGCCCACATCACGAAGGAGAGGGACATACTGAGGGTCTTGCCGGAACGGATTGCGCCGTCAGCGATCACGCCGTCGAAATCGGAATAAGGGGAATTGTCGAGCCACCAGCTCATAATTTTCATTTGCTTGGGCGAAAATCTTTTAAAACGGAATGCGCCCGTGTGTTTTTTCAAAGTTCCTCACCTCCCGGAGCCTGATTGACATCTTCGCTGTCAGCGGACTGACGCAGCACGTCAAAGAAATCCGCCATATACTGAGCGCCGCCGTCGTCGGCGGGTGCAAATTTGCGGCGAATTTCCTCTGTCTGGGCCCTGATTTTGTCAAGCTGAGCGATACCGGTTTTCCTGTCGATTTCGGTTTCGTTGTCGCAGACGATCTGGCGCAGCTCCTGAATGAATTTGAGATCACCGCCGACCGCCTTTTTGAAAACGGCGAGGGCGACGAGCATATAATTGTCAGCGTCGCACTCGTCAACGCCGAAAGAAAGAAGCTCCTCCCGTGCGGTGGAATCGACCACCGGCAGCGAAAGCAGCTTTTTCATACACAGTCTGAACTTTTTCGACCGCACCCTTCTGACCGGTGTGGTTACCTCCAAAATTTCATCCTCCAAATCTCTCACCTCCTTTTCAGTGGTCAGTGGTCAGCCGATAGCTGTTAGCCGTTGTAGGGGACGGCGTCCTCGACGTCCCGGCAAAATCAGCCCCGATCATCCATACCCTGCGGCAAATACAAACGTGCGCTCAGCAGCCTTCCTCTCAGAGGAAGGTGCCGCCCTTGGCGGCGGAAGGAGCGCAAGACCAGCCCCGACCGGCAGCAACCTCCGGCGAACACAGACGGGGTTCCGTCAAAAGAACTGTCCACTGACCGCCATCCGCTGTCCACACTTTCTTACAATAGCATTTTAACATAAGTGACTCTGCAATTCAACGAAGACTTTCATTAACTTTAATTCAGGCAAAAAATCAAAAAAAATGATTGAAAAATCGTAGAACGGCTGATATAATATATAATGTATACAAAAATTTAACTGAAAAAAGGAGCGAACGCAATGAAATGCCCATACTGCGGATATATTGAAAGCAAGGTAGTCGATTCCCGATCGACGGAGGACGGCAACAAGATCCGGCGCCGGAGGGAATGTCTGCAATGTGAGAAGCGGTTTACGACCTATGAATATGTGGAAGCGGTGCCGATCGTGGTGATCAAAAAGAATAAATACTGCGAGCCGTTTGACCGGGAGAAGCTGCTGCAGAGCATGCTGGAAACGGCGGTGGACGAGATCGAGAACATACTGGTGAATTCACCGACGCACGAGATCACATCGGTCGAACTGGGCGAGATGGCGCTGGAGAAGCTGATGGACATCAATCAGGTCGCCTACGTGCGGTTTGCCTCGGTGTACAGGCAGTTCCGGGACATCGACACATTCATGCGGGAGCTGAAGAAGCTGTCGAATAAAGGATGAACGGGATGGAAAGAATCACAGGACTGCGCATCACGGCGGCAGCATCGCCGGAGCAGATCAGGGTGAGCGGAGAGCTGTCGCGGAAGATCATGGAACGGCTTATAAAGCAATACAGCTTCACATACAATCAGATATTGTACCCCTACGCGGACGCGCTGTCACTGAGCGGAGCGGAAGGAACGGAAAGCACGCGGATCTTCGGCACGCACATGCTGCTGCGGAATGTAGCGCCAGAGGAAATAAAAGATGTAATGCAACAATGCTTTACAGAAGAAAAATCACAAATACAGCCCATCGACAGCGAAATCGTGACATTTTCACTCACAGAAGGGGCAGTCAGCTCGACGGAGATAGCCGGTTTTCTCAGCGAAGAGAAAGCGATCGACCTTATGTGGGTAGGGGATTTTTCAAAAATGCTGTCGGGCTGGCTTCCGCACTGGCGCATCAGGGAATGTGCGCGGGTGTACGCGTCGTTCAGCGAGATGTCCTATCGTCGTGCCAAAGGGGAAATCGTCGGACTGTACGGCGGCAGATTGATTCTGACCGACCGATGCGACTGCCGTGAAGCCCTTTCAGAGATTTTTACGCAGAAAACGGGAGTTGGTTAGAAGGTAGAAGGCAGAAGGATCACTTCCGGTCATCACCTTAACGCTGTACTTCGGAGCGGACGAATGGACAGAGCCCCCAAGGATCTGCACGGAATGCTGTCAGCGGATGAAAGCATACTGAAATTGATTGATAATTATCACCTTCATCTCATAGTTCCGGCGGAGATAGAGGACAATGATTTCGGCAAACTCCACAACTCCACACTCCACACTCCAAACTCCACACTCAAATAAAGTCCGTCAAAATAACCAACGAAATTTGACATTTTCCGCGTGTCAAAGGTGATGAATGAGTGAGAATGTGAGCTTTACGGAAGCTGTGAAAATGTGCATT
>ONID01000025.1 GCA_900317765.1 uncultured Eubacteriales bacterium
TTCGCCGGTTCCTGCGCCATTCATATGGTCGGCGGCATCTCCGCTCTCATCGGCGCAAAGATTCTCGGCGCGCGTATCGGCAAGTTCAACAGGAACGCCGACGGCAAGGTCACCAAGGTCAACGCCTTCCCCGGTCACAATATCGCGCTCGGCGCACTCGGCGTGTTTATCCTCTGGCTGGGCTGGTACGGCTTCAATGGCGCTGCCGCCACATCCGTTGAACAGCTCGGTTCTGTCTTCCTCACCACAACTGTCGCTCCGGCCGTTGCCACGGTCGTTTGCATGATCTTCACATGGGTGAAATACGGCAAGCCCGACGTCAGCATGTGTCTGAACGCTTCTCTCGCCGGTTTGGTTGCCATTACCGCCCCCTGTGACGTCACGGATGCTTTCGGTGCCATCGTCATCGGTGCCGTTGCCGGTCTGCTGGTCGTATTCGGCGTGTGGCTGCTGGATTATGTGCTGCATATTGACGACCCGGTGGGCGCTGTAGCGGTTCACATGATGAACGGTATCTGGGGTACGCTTTCGGTAGGTCTTTTTGCGACCAACACCGCGCCCGGCTACTCCATCGCCGATTCGAACGGCAACGAGCTGGTCGGCCTGTTCTACGGCGGCGGCTTCAAGCTGATGGAATTGCAGCTGATCGGCTTTGCATCCGTCGCCGCATGGACGGTAGTCCGCCTACGCGGGCTTTGCCATGACGCCCGAATACGTCGAGGAAGGCGAAGCTCCGGTGGTTGTGGATGGCGACGCACCTGTCGCGGAGGCTGTCACGGTCAGCAAGGTACCTTCCTTTGTGGAGGAGGGCAGACCCAAGATCACCAAGGTGGAGATCGTCTGCAAGGAATCCCGCCTCGAACCTTTGAAGAACGCCATGATGGGCATCGGCATCACCGGCATGACGGTTTCCCACGTGCTCGGCTGCGGCGCGCAGAAGGGCAAGCCGGAATACTACCGCGGCGTTCAGATCGAAGCAAGCCTGCTGCCTAAAGTGCAGGTGGATATCGTGGTCTGCGCGGTGCCGGTCGCTTCCGTCATCGAAACCGCCAAGAAGGTGCTCTACACCGGTCACATCGGCGACGGCAAGATCTTCGTCTATGACGTGGAGGACGTTGTGAAAGTCCGCACCGGCGAAACAGGCTACGACGCCATGCAGGACGTTGAATAATTAAAGAAGCAGCCGACGGAACGGGCAGCGCGCAGCATTCCCTCTCCGCTGCCGTCCTGCCCCCCTGGCATGAAAACATTTGACGAACAGTTCAACCACCTCCGTGGGAACGTCTTCCGGCGTTCCTGCGGAGGTGGTTTTGTTAATTGGTGCCCGACATAGGCAACGATAATTATGATTAGATCGCCGACTCCAATGGATCCCGCGCTTACTTTCCGACGAATGGAAGGTCATTCTCTTTGGCGTATTGCTCCGCGTAGGAATTGGATTCGCCGAAAATGATGAGATTTGTGCAGTTGCTGAAGGCGTTTTCGCCGATGCTTGTGACAGGCTTTTCGTCTGCTTCCCCGGGTATCCTCAATACGGTCAGAGAATCATCCTCAAGCCACGTAATGGTGACGCTGTCTGTTTTTTCCACGTATTCATAGGAATAGCAGGAGGGATCGTCAGAAACATAAACCGGATCAACTGCCTGTTTTTTCGGTCGGGTTAAAAACCACGCGCCGATTCCTCCCAACGCTATGACCAGCGCCAGACCTACGCACGTCGATATGATCAGGTGCTCGGCGAGAAACTTTATCACAGTATTTCTGCTTGTGTTGTTGTTTCCCGGCTTCATTATCTGCGTCTGCACCGGAACAGGAGCCGGTCTTGTCACAGGGTGCTGCGCCGGAACAGGCGCGGTCTTCTTTACAAGATGAAACTGTTCATTATATCATCGCGGTCATCAGCGGCGTGCTGATTCAGGGTGCAATATTCCTCTTCTTTTCCGCTATCAGCTTCTATGTATTGGAAACCGGCAGTCTGAAAGAAATCTTCTATTGGAATATGCGCAAGTTTGCCATTTATCCGCTGAGCATCTACAACAAATTCATTCAGACGATATTGATTTTCGTGGTGCCTTTCGCTTTCGTCAATTACTTCCCTGCGCAGTTCTTTCTGCGCAAGGCGGATATGGCAGCCTACCCCGAATGGCTGATGTACATTTCTCCCGTTGTCGGCATTGCGCTGTACCTTTTAGCCTATTCATTCTGGCGATTCAGTCTGCGGTATTATAAGAGTACCGGGAACTGACGTCAGGAAAAAGCACCGAAAGTCAGGTGTGTTCATCCCGAAAGACTGAAAAATCGTTGACAATAACGAGGACATGACTGCTCCGCATTGGTCAAAATGCTGATGGCTTTCTTCAAAAGAAGTTCTTGCAATAAAACTGAAAGAATATTCCTCTGTTTCCATCTGGAATACCGGAGCATTGTCGTTCTGAAAATGATAATATGTTTCTCTGCCAGTCACTATCCTCGGACAGTGTGCAGAACCGTCCTTTTCACGAAATTTACGGATGATTTTTTTGATGATATACTAAATTCTAACCCTGATGTTTCTTTTGATAAAGCCCCTCACAGATGATCCTCTGAAAAAGAATCTATACCAGAATAAATGACGATAGTTTTCTTTTGCCGCAAAATACAGATAATCACTTTCAATTTTTTGTATCAATTTTATTGCGGCTTTCCCAAGAGCACCTGGATTGGTTACATTTATCTTATCTGACAGACCCGATGATAATTCCAATAATTCTACTGTGCAGGATTCGCCCTTTGGACATGTCACAACCATTTGGTTGTTTTGTATAGTACATGAGCAATTATCATTATTGCAAACAACCGCATAACGGCTGTCTGTGAGATTTGGCAATGGATTGTTGGAATAGACCATAAATCCAGTCGTATCATGTTCCGCGAAGTAGTCATACACAAAATTGCCTTCGTTATCCATTATTTTAAGAAAAGTGTCATCGTATTGCTCCCTCTCACGAAACGCCTCAACCTCGGATAATCCGGGATTATCCCCTTCAAACGAAATAATCTTTATATCAAAATATGTTATCTTTTTCTTGTTGACCGTTATTTTTGTTGCGGATCCATTCGTATTCAGTTTTCCTGTATCCATACCTGAACCGTCGCTGAACATGATTCGTATATTGGTAATATTCTCATCGGGAGATGGATGATCATATAAATAAATGACTGCGATATCCGTTTCCTTCTCCAAAATAATATGAATTGTTTTTTTCTCATCGTTCTTATCCGGTATCCAGATTCCGTCATAGGGATAATGTTGACGGAAATTGACATCGGCATTTTCAAGGATTTTAAAATCCGTAAGAAAAGAACCGTCACCTGACGAAACCATGATATTGGAATTATATAGTAATGAGTCTGTCCTTCTTTGCCAAAAAACCTTATCGCTGTTGATGATTCTGCCCGCACGGAACCTCGCGTCCTGTGAGTGATAGAATGCCAAGGCTTTATACGTTTTGGTTGAAATAAGCGAACGGGATAATGAATTTCCATCAACAGGAAGCCTCACCCTGTCATTCCAGTCATACACCATTGGCTCAAATTCGGCTTCTTTGGGCCTTAACGTACTTTTCAGATTAAGGGAGCGGTAATCATCAATTGCAAACCAGGCTGTTGAATAAGCATATCCTTTATATACAATGGGCTGATAATCGGAAGAAGCCTGAAGTATTTTTCCCAAACATACTCTGAAAAAAGAGATACCGCCTTGTGATCCGGATGACTATCATAGTCACAAATAAATAATACGTCCGGGCGTTTCTCCAGAATAAGCTGCATTAAATCATGAGAACAATGATTGAATGTATATGATGTTCCATTATGATACGCGGGGCGAGAATCCGTTCCATACGTTTCCGTTCTTCCAACTGCTGATTTTACTACTTCATCAGCTGCGGCATTATAAATATGAGGAGCCTCTGTACTCCACCTATCTCCATAACCTAAAAAAATTATATTTTGTTCCGGAACACCTAAATATTTCCAGCAAGCGATAGCTTCGTTAATCCTCGTTTCCCCTATGTCATCGTAATCTCCGTTGGTGACAAATACGGTAAATATCTCGCTTCCGTTTTCTATGTATTTTTCCACCATACCGCCAACCAAGCACATATCATCATCTTCATGAGGCACGATAATCATTACCTTTTTCTCTGAAAAGATTTTTTCAGAGTCACAGCGAATGGTCTTATAATCACAATACTTTCTGAAACCGGTATGCAATACATATGAAAGACCCACGACAAGAGAAACGATAATCAGAGGGATCAATGAAATAACGAATTTCATTTTGCAATCGTTACCCGGCAGAAGTGAAAACAAGGCAAAAACAACAATCAACGCAATCGGAAAACAAATTGAGCGCCGACGAGTTCTGAACAGATAGGCATCGATCAGATTCAAAAAAAACACATATTCAAAAGCAAGCAGAACATTGATAAGCATGAAAAAGAATCCCAATAAATCGCTTTTCATAATAACACCCCTTAAACGTCATAAATCAAAAAGTTTCCAAAACCATCGACGAAGGACTTACCATTCTCAATTGACAATGATACAACCATAGCATATAATAATGAGTGTCCGATTCAAGCAATAATGCCTTAAAGGCGTTTTATCCGTAAGAAACTGTTTTCACAGAGGAAGAAATCAAATGAAAAATATATCTTCGATCACAAAAAAATACTGCTATGGATGTTCCGCCTGCTTTTCCGTGTGTCACGTCTCGGCCATTACAATGGTGGAAAATGAGGAAGGTTTTCTTCAGCCAAAGGTAAATGAAGAAAAATGTATAAACTGCGGTCGATGTTTGAAAACCTGCCCAGCGGAAAACAGATGGACAGGTTTTACAGAATTATCTGATTTCTTTGGATACAGAAATAATGATCTTGACGTAATATTATCCAGTACATCAGGAGGAATGTTTTCCGTCGTTGTAAAGCTGTTTCCAAACGCAAATGTTGTGGGAGCGGTCTATAAGGACGGTGAAATCTGTCACGTTCTGACAAAAGAGGCAACGCTGATAAAAAAGATGCGCGGGTCAAAATATGTTCAGAGCAATATGAGAAGCGTGTTTTCCGAAATAAAGGATAAGCTGCAAAATAGTGAGGAAGTAATCTTTTGTGGAACTTCTTGACAAGTTCATGCATTATATGCGTATTTACACACGCTGAACATTGATACACAAAAACTCATTACTTTAGATTTAATTTGCCACGGAGTGCCGTCTCCCGGTATTTACAGGGATTATATTGATTTCTTTCAGAAAAAGAGAAACCGCACTGTCATCAGCCATTCCTTCAGATCCAAGAAGTTTGGTTGGGGTATTGAATTAGGAGACGTTAATTACCTGCAAGAATTTACAATCCAAAACAATAAGGTTGTTTCGGATTTTTACGTAAATATCTGGAAAAGTATTTTCTTCTCTAATCTTTGTATTCGTGAGAGCTGTTATTCCTGCCCCTACACAACGGTGAATAAGCCGTCTGATATTACTATGGGAGATTTTTGGCATTGTCGTTCCATTTTACCTGAGAATTGCGCCAACGCAAACGGATTATCTCTTGCAATTGCTCATACAGAAAAAGGAAAGCATATTCTGGAAAGAATACAGGCAATACATATTGATGAATCGTATTGCCAATCTATAGTGAATTCTCAGCCGCAGCTTCGGAGACCTATTTTAGAGCCGAAAAACCGGGAACAATTCTGGATTGACTATCATACTCATTCTTTTATTGAATTGGCAAAAAAATATTTCCGGTATACCGTCAAAAACAGGATGCTTTTTGGGGTATGGAAGGTCTTTATTCATCTGCATTTTTATAAAATAGCCAATAAGATATCAAAACGCATTTTCATATAATATCCTATATTTCAAAAGAGGATTTTTCGGGCAGTCTTTTATTCATCAAACTAACCAGTGTATCCCGCACATATTCAAAATCCTCGTCAAGCATCAATTCATCATCGTTGAGGCAAATTGTCTTATATTTCTTCCTTCCGGAGAAAGCCTTCGTGATTATATCAAGATTCTCCCTGTGAAGGTCAAAATACTTTCCGTAATGATCATAACTGACCGGCTCAAATGTGTTGTGGACCATTTCCCAGAGGAAAAACAGCTGATTATTGATGTCATCCATACGCCTGAACCGGTGCAAGCAAGTATCGTGAAAGCTTTGACAAAAAGTCGCGTAACACTGTTCCATACTGCTCTTGCGCATGGGAATGGGCAAATGATGATAATAGATACCGGAAAGATGTCCCAACGTGTATGTGATTCTATTGAAACGGTTATAAGTACCGTATCTGTAGGAAAACCATTTTTCCGGAGCTTCATACATAACTTTTCTGATTTTATACGAAGAATTGAAAAGACCAATGACATTCAGAATGGAATGTTCGTACGTCGTCATGCGATCGTAAGCTTTAAGCGGTTCTGCAACAGCGCACAGATTCGGCAAATCTCCGGTAAAGAAATCTTCCTTACTGATCTCATTAAATAAGAAGAAATCATCATTGAAATAAACAAAATGTTCCGACAACCCCGATATTCTCCACATATTCAACTCCATGCACAAAGAGTTGAATGTGGGTAGATATTCATGCGGAATATAATCTTCATGCTTAACGATTCTGAGCTTGGGATGATCAAGATTCAGCCATATCGGTGTGTGCCCGTATGTTATCAGCCACACATAGCGCACCCACGACGCGTATTTTTCGACTGCACGGAACCAGTAACGGAATAAATCCCATTCTCTGTACCGACAACTGCTATTGTTATTTTTTTCTCCTGGAGTTAATTGACCGAAATAGTTTTCTTTTTCACTTTGCCATTCGGGATCAGAGGAGTCCACCCACGTCACAACAAAATCAACAGGATAGTCTATAGACGTTTTTTGCCGCTTTGCAGTTTTTCGTGAAGCGGCAATTCCTTTTTTGTATAGTTGATGGGCAAACCGTTCAGGTGTAAACAGATGCTCACAGGATTTTCTGAAAAAATCCGAAAAACTATCCGCATGAAACATAGCGCTATTTCCTCCATAACTGAAAAGTATTGCGAAGCATATGAACATAATAAAGTATCATCTATTTATAGGCTATTTCATTCTCATCATGTTTCTCATCTTTTTCATAATACGGTAGATGATTTCGGTGAAAGGATATTCCATTGCATAGAATCTGAAATTATCGCGCATTCCCATGCCGGGATATCCTTTGTATTTTTTCAAATGTCGCTTCATCATGTCCCGCATCAGTCCAAGGTATTGGCGTCTGTACTTTGAAGTCTTCGCTTCCCTGATCTGCGCGCAGAGCATATTGGCATAATGCAATACGATTTTCTTTTCTGCTTCTTTATATCCGTTTTTATGAAAAAAATCCAATTGCTGACTGTATGCCTCAAAAACCGTCAGTCGCGCTGGCCTCCAACTGCTCTTGGTTGTTCCCT
This sequence comes from uncultured Eubacteriales bacterium, assembly GCA_900317765.1. Classification (GTDB taxonomy): domain Bacteria; phylum Bacillota; class Clostridia; order Oscillospirales; family Acutalibacteraceae; genus RUG762. The sequence continues at coordinate 7,484 of ONID01000025.1, forward strand.
CGGGATTTGAAAAATAATAATAGATAGGGTACTCTAAATGAAGCACACTGCCGAGTGAAAAAATGATTTTATAGGTAACATAATTATCCTCGTGTATTTTTCCCTCAGGGTAACGGACGTTTTCAAAGCAGCTGCGGTGATATAGTTTAGCCACAGGCACCGTTTCAATGTAGTGATTGGTTGCGAAAAACGTCTCCGGAAGCATAGAGCGAATCGTAAGCGAACTTGTATCTTTTTTTTGAAATTCCGGTCTTTCATTATTTTTGAAAAACTGTAAATCACCCGCAATCAACTTCTCAGATGTGCCGATGATTCCAAGATACAGCATTTCAAGTATTTGCGGGTGAACAACGTCGTCGCTGTCGATAAAGGTAATCCACTCGCTATAATTACTTGCCAGAACATAATCCAGCGCCACATTTCTTGCCGCTGCCTGCCCTTTGTTTTTCTGATGAAAAACAACGATTCTTTCGTCCTTTGCGGCGTATTCATCGCAAATTCTTCCGCTTGCGTCGGTTGAACCGTCGTCAACCAGAATCAGCTCGAAATCCTGAAATGTCTGTGCCAACACGCTGTCAAGGCATCGACGAAGGTATTTTTCTGTATTGTAAACAGGAACAAGCACACTTATCACTTATTTTATTCTCCTTGCTCTTACAGAGATGATAAAAAGCCTATCCATTGTTCGATGATTTTTTCTTCCGATAATTCCTCCCTGATTCCGGAGGCGCTCCGTCCCAATTTTTCCGCAAATTCAGGATTAAGTATCAGACGTTCTATGGCTTGTGAAAGCGCTTCTTTATCCCCTTTTGGAACCAGAAGACCGTTTTCGCCGTCGTGGATGATCTCTCTTGCTCCGCCGCCGTCGCAATCGGTGCAGATGCACGGCAAGCCGATCGCCATTGCTTCCAGCATGGAATTTGACAATCCTTCAAAATCAGATGGTAAGACAAACATAGATGCATCCAAGACGGCAATATGCACATCCTGACGAACGGGAAAAAGAAAAGCGGATTCTTCTAAGTGAAATTCATTGATTGCTCTTCTCAGATTCTCCTCATCGGGACCATCCCCGAATATTTCCAATGTATACTCCGGGTATTTGGTATGTATCTCAGCAAAAGCGCTGATAAGGAGTGTAAAATTTTTCTGATAGTTCAGTCTGGCAAAACTTACGATCCGTTTTGACCGTTTTCCTTCGTAAGGCAATGGCAGATCATGCTTTACAGGATTATGTATGACAGCTTTTTGCCGCTTATGATGCTGTCATAATACCTTTTTACTTCCTGCGTCTGAAAGATCGCATAATGATAATTGGTCATATATTTATTTCTGAATTGACAATCCTCAGGTTTCATTTTTGGCATTATCGGCGAAATGGCAGAAGAAAATACCGCCTTGACGGGGATTTTTCCGGCAGCTATCGCTAAGGTAAGACCCGCGCCGTAATCGAATGCGATTACCGTTGCATCCGGTCTCTCTTTGAGATAACCGGTCAAAAAAGAAGAGGTTTCAAAATAGTGATAGAAATATGTATTTTCCGCTTTCGTTATTGGATGCCCGATTTTTCGAAAGACCGTTTCCGCTACCTTTTTGCGGAAACGATAGTCAATTTTCCAGTATAATCGGGACAGAATTCTGATTGCTATCGGACGGGGAGGAAGTTCATTCAGACTTAATCCCTTCACCTCTTGGGATAACGGATAATGGATTTTTTCATTTTTTAACATTATGACGGTGACCACATATCCATTCTGCGCCAGGTTCTTGGAAAGCAACCCGATCCGTCTTTCAACTCCGCCATACGGATCCATATCGTTGACCAAAAATACGATTTCTTTTGACATAACACATCCTCCGATACACAATCATCGATTCTTCTTTTTCATTTTCTGATTTTTGCGTCATGCAGACGCACGAATCCCGTATTTTGTGTATTCCAGTATCCGGGATAATGCTGATTATTGACATCGGCGATTTCGAAAAGAAATCCCGGCAAAAGGCAGTCCAGTCGATGCTCTTTTTCAAATTCATCAAGGAGAAGAGCTATCACATGAACCCGGTATTTTTCCGGCATGAGATGAGTCGTATCAAGCGAAAAGGCTATTTCCTTTTCTCCGATGGGGAAATCAACCCCCTGTTCAGAAAACATCGTCCCCAATTTATCCCCCTGCATAAGCGTAAGCACAAAGCGGAAACGGACGTTTTCCAGCTCAAAAACAGAATTGACTTTCATTGTGACTGAAATAGTTTCTCCACATTCAAAGCAGGATTTATTCAGCATCAGTTCTGTAATTTTAAAGCCTGGAGAAGAAAAATACAGATTACGCTCACTCTCATCGAAATAATAATGACGGAGCATCTTCTCTTTGCCTATCGCATCGGATGAATAAATTCCAATGGCGGTTTCTACATCTCCGTCATAAAAAACCATTCCCTCATCCAACACAATACACCTGTCACACAGTTTTCTTATGGTGTTCATATTATGGCTGACATAAAGGATAGTTCGTCCTTCCGAATCGGAAACCTGACGCATTTTTTCAAGGCATTTCTTTTGAAAAGTCACATCCCCGACGGCAAGCACTTCATCCATGATCATAATCTCAGAATCCAGATGGGCTGCCACCGCAAACGCAAGCTTGACAAACATTCCGCTGGAATACCGCTTGACGGGCGTGTCGATAAATTCACGCACTTCTGAGAATTCGATAATGTCCTCTATCTTCCGGTCTATCTCCTCTTTTTTCATGCCGAGTATCGCGCCGTTCATATAGATATTTTCCCGGCCGGTCATCTCGCCGTGGAAGCCCGTTCCTACCTCCAGCATGGACGTAATCCTGCCGTAAATGTCAATTTCTCCGCTTGTCGGAGCCGTCACACGGCAGAGCAGCTTGAGCAGGGTGCTTTTGCCCGCGCCGTTTCTGCCTATGATACCGACCCGCTCGCCCTTATGGATTGTCAGATCGATGCCGTTTAAAGCCATCAGCGTATCGCCGGTAATGCGCTTGGAACCGATTTTGGTATTGGGATCTTCCTTGCCGCGAACTCTTGCCCACCAGCTTTGCAGATCACGGGTCAACGTTCCGCTTCCGATCTGTCCCAGTCTGTATTGCTTTGTTACACCTGCTATTTGAATGGCCATCCTATCATTATCCATGTTTTCCTCCACGTAACAAAAAATGCAAATCCACAGGGTATAAAAATAAACTATAAATTTTCAGACATCATTTCATTTATGACACTATCTAAATACTCAAATGACACTCGTCTTAATTCGGAAAGCTTCCGGTTGATACTGTTTACGTCTACTTCACGGGATAAAAGAGAAGCTAACTGTTCGGGACAATCCCATTTTCTGTCTTCAAGATCAAACTGCGCAAGCAGGCAATTGATTTTCGGGTTGACACCAGCGAGACAAACCAGATTTTTCCTGTAATTGATGGCATAGGCTGTTCCGTGAAAGGTGTTTGTCAATACATACTTTGCGTTTTCAAATACAGAAAACGGAAAACCGTCTTTTGCTGTCATCTTTGTATCAGTCCAGCTTACCCATTTTCCGCATGAAACCAGTTCCAGTCCGTGCGAATGGGCGTCTTCTTCCATTGCACACCGGAACGCCTCCGGTATCCCACCGTCGTGGTCATAGAGATACACCGCGATGTATTCCTTGCGTCTTCTATAACAATCCATCGGAGGATCATAGAGCAACGTGGGGTCAAGTACAAGCGTTATCTCTTTCGTTGTAAAATGAGAGAGTATCTCTTTTGAATGGCTGTCACGGACACTGATTCTATCAATCTGATTCAGGTATTCCACATACTCTCCTCGTTCCGTAAAATCCCTGTCATCGGAAAAATTGATTGAAACAGCATAGCTTATTTTACGTGTTGATATGCCATGTCCCCAAAATGCGTCATATCGACAGGCAACTCGTCTTATATTCCATATTTCATCACTTCCAAGAACGCATAAATCTCCGGAATACTTCTTTTTGCTTGGCAGTTTCTTCCATGCAATTTTCATCTTTATCGCGTTACTGAATTCATAATGACACCTGTGTATCAATTCACCAATTCCGTCTGATCGGCGCACAAACGGTCTGATCTTTTCATATACGGTCTTTATCACGTTCCAGTGTCTTGTATCGTAATCTGAAAAAACAACATCCCCATATTCTTCCAACGCTTTCATCAAGCATGTTGCCTGCAGAATACTGCCATAGTTGTCACTTCCAAAAACAGTTACAATGCTTATTATCAATTTTATCCCTCTTTCGCACAATTCTGAGCGTGTCAGCAGATTCACACCGTATCCATAAAGCTGCGTTCCACCTTGTTGAAAATGGCAATTCCCAACAGTACAACAGTAATGGTAGTGATCCACGAAATCCCAAGGTAAAACGGTTGAACCGTTCCTCTGCCGAGAAGGGCATATCGGTAAAGCTCTATCGGCATGGTCGCCGGATTAAATAAAAGGGCGTTTTTCATCCATCCTTCTTCCAGCATGGAAAGAGGATATACCACAGGGGTCGCATACATCCAGATCGTCACGCCAAATCCTACCACGATTGACAGATCACGGTATTTGGTTGTCAGACTGGATATGATAATGCCAAAGCCGAGACCGATTAAGCCCAGATGGAACAGACACAGCGGAATCACAGCCAAGGCAGTCCAGTTCGGAGCAACTTTTCCCACAATGACATAATAGATCAAAAAGATCGCCACAGGGATAAAATGAAAGCAGAATTCTATGGCAGAAGAAAGCACATTGGATATCGGCATAGTGAGACGCGGAAAATAGACCTTGCCGAAAAGTTTGGCGTTTGCGGTGAATGCTTCGGCATTCTTGGTGAGCGATGAAGAAAAAAACGTCCACAGCGCGGTGCCTGACAGATAAAACAGAATGCCCGGCACGCCATCTGTGTCTAATTTTGCAATACCGCCAAACACAAAGGCATACATCAATCCGGTAATCAGCGGATTGAGAATGAGCCACGCGGGGCCAAGAATTGTCTGCTTGTAGTAAACGGTAAATTTCTGTTTGGTAAACAACCAGATCAGGTCGCGGTATTCCCACACTTCCTTCAGCTTCAGATCAAACAGCTTATGCTTGGCACTGATGTGGATATGATACTCGTCTGAATGTGAATTATATTGCTCCATGAATTGACATTTGCTCCTTATACATAATTTACTATGCATTAATCAAAGAAGGGTATCGTTTCACCGGACATAGAACGACAATAAGAATAATCAGAATGATGAAATTGACAGCAACACCGCTGCAATAAAGATTCGTTTTCTTCTCTTTCAGCGGGAATGATGCCTATGAGAAACGCCTCATTTACTCCGGAATTATGTGTACATCGTTACGAATGGATTCTGTTTCGCTGTCTTGCTTTTCAAGATGGTCGCTGTTTCCAATCAGTTGTTTGTCCCTATGTTATCTTAAAACCGATAGATAATGGGGCGCTTGATATCCACTATCAGACATCTGAAACCGAGTTTTATTTTTCTTCTGAATAAATTGACAGCAGCGTTCAAATCATCATATATTGCGCCAGCGTCTCTTTTTAATGCAATATCACAATGATTAAATGCCTGAACGTCATCGGCTTCATTTTGAATGAATGCTTCAATATCTTTCAGATAATCATCATATAATTCGATCGTTTCCTTTATTTTTATTATTGCTTGTTTTTTATCCAAAACTGTTGCATAGCGCTTGCACGAAAGAATAAATCTACTCAAAGCACATTGGAAAAAGCGCAGACGCATTTCTTTGTCCGACAGTTTATCATATCTAATGAAATCCGCCAAAGCCCTAACCTCAAGAAAACACCATTTGTTTGCGTCTGGATAATACTTGCTGCACGCGTTATTTTCGCTCAGATTGCTGTAATAATATACTGTACTATGCATCAGGTGTGGTTGCGCAGGCATGGATAATATACGGTCTTAATCCTGTGCCTTTGTACCACTCAATAATGCTTTCGTAGCTCGGCATCCGGTGGCAATAAATGGTTTCCCACACCTCAAAATCGTCCGAAATACCGGAAAGAACATCAAAATATTCACTTGTGGTGAGATTGTTATAATTTCTTTGCGACAATTTGTCTTTCCATTTCTCGGTTGTGACAAGCTCGTTCATGATGATATGCACGGGATGTTCGCTTTGAACGGGAATCTGAACGGCAAGAACGCCGCCTCGTCTGAGCAATGACATCAGCTTTGGCAAAAGTATTTCGTGATTCGGTATCCATTGAATGCAAGCATTAGAGAAAACCATATCAAATTTTTCCTTGACTTCAAGTCTGTTGGCCAAATCAATAGCCGGTTGCGTCCGGTCTTTGATGAATTTTTCATACTGTTCAGGATTCCAATCAGGCATTGAACACCACTCCATTCCGGATTTAATAAGAAATACAAGTTAAACCATTCAGAAAATGAACAACGGTTACGCCTACACGACTGTTAAAAAAGTTCATGTCCTTCTGAACGAATATTTCAGGTATCTGACGCAGCAGAAGCTGATTGTTAAGAATCCGATGGTCAGCACACCCATGATCAAGAAAAGCAACTTCATGGCAGCGCAGGACAAGGAAGATCTGCCGGAATACGACACGGTGACAGTGTTCACTCCCGAGGAATTCGAGCGATTCAAGACCGAAGCCTTCCGCTGTTACAGCAACGGAAATCGGGTACATCAACAAGCAGCAGCCTAAACGGAATCAGGCAACCTGACAGTTCGCTCAAAGCACTCACACCCCCGGCAGGTTGCAGATCTTCTCGGACACAGCACGTCACAGATCACGGAGATGTACTACGTCAAGAAAGACACCGCCAGACTCAGCGGAATTACCGATGACTTCAACATCTGAATAACAGTATAGCAGAGAATTGTTGGTGTTACAATCCCCTGCTATACATTTCTTTCTCTGTTGGTGAATTATTAGCTTGACTTATGACATCTTCTGTGGTATCTGATGTTGCGAAAGGTCAGGTGAACTAAGCAACATGAATGCCATACAAGATTTATACTACGGACGAATATCGCCCTACGAAATGAGCATTTCAACCGCGCCCGAATATCAAAATCTGAAATCACTCACAGCAAAGAACGAGGATTTGTTGAGGAAAACGCTCTACGATGAGCAGAAAGAACTGTTAGAGAAGCTCACCGAATGCATCACCGACATATCCTCGATCTCAGAGCGGGATATGTTCATCGTCGGATTCAGGCTTGGCATGAAGCTGATGATCAACGTAACGAAGGACGAATACCCTCCTGTAACCATTCATTTCCAAAGAAGCGAATAACAAGGATAGTCAGACTACCTATCACTGCCAATATCAGCAGCACGATGCTGACGGTGATCCCCAGCAAGCCTTCGCCCGTACCGGGGGATTTTGAATGAGGATCGTCAGCGCCGGTTGTTTCTTCAGGCGGAGAGTCCGGTTCGTCGTCGCTGGAAGTATCCGGCTGGTCTTCGCTGGAAGCATCCGGCTGGTCTTCGCTGGAAGCAGCCGGTTCCAGCGTGTTGACAACGGCAAGAGTCATATCGCTGTCGATCTTAAAGGTTTTTGAATGAACGGCTTCTTCGGTCCCGTCTCCCAGTCGGAATGTTGTTTCGTAACCGTCGTTCTCCTCCGTTACTGTGATCGGAATCTGCCTGGGAACGGTAATCGTCACGCTTTCACTGTGCCGAATGGAAAAACTATCGCCGGAATGCAGTTGCGTTTCCATTGTTTCACCGTTCTTGCTCCATTCATAGCTTTCACCATCGGTCGCGCCCTTCACGCTTATTGTGAAGGTGAATTCACGTGATGTATCTCCTATAGAACCACCGACGGTCTTTGACACGGTCAGCTTTGCGTAGGAAGGAATATAGTCGTTGAGAACATCCAGGAAATACGCTCTTTCGTATTCCGAATCCGATTTTCTGAGCGCACAGTGTTCCGTGCTGTCAAGGGTAACGGTCCTGTCGTCATTCACAGTGAAAACAACGTCCGTAATGAAGCCTTCGTAGTTCTCCGGAGGAGAAATCTGCGTCAGATAGTATTTTCCCGGTTCGAGAGAGTTGTCTATACCGGCAATCATACCGTCGCTGCCGGGGACGATGTCCTCGTATCCTGTCATGGGAGTGTAATCCTTTTCTTCACCGTCAAGAGCATCTACAGAACGGTAGAGGGCAAAATGCGCGCCTTCCAGCGGTTCGCCTGATCTGTTGCAGATGTTGACCGCCTGCAGGGTATAGGGCATATTGTAGACGTCAATCTGCGCAATGACAGGCGGTTCGCCCGTGTGCCTGGTTGCGGTATTCCGGATAACGGCGCCTTTCCCGGATGCGGCGTTCCCCGTATGCGCCAACCCGCGTCCGCTTGCCCACTTTTTCTCTACACCGGAAAGGGTGACCGTATGGTTTTGGGCATCCGAGCCGATGGAGAAAACCAGCGGAGCGGGCAGACCGATGTATCTGTCCGGTATTTCCGCCTGCGTCAGAGTGTATTCCTCCTCGTGCTTGACGTCGTAAAGAATGGTGATCTTTCCGTAGGCGTCCGAGGTGAATGTGCCGAGCGTTCCGTCTTCGGGATGACTCAGCCTGAATGTACCGTTTGCGATGGGTTTCTTGGTTTTCATGTCGCGGAGAGTGATGGAAACGCCCTCCGAACGGGTATTCTCTATCAGGTCAGTGCGGATATTGCCGGGCGAGGGAATGCCCTGCGCGGTAGCCTCCACGCTTCCGACGGTGTATTCGACGAAATATTCGTTTTCGGACTCCTTATCGGAATTTTTGGGTTTTGACTTTATCGTAGTGTGTGCGTCTTCCTCGATAGGCGTAATACCGCTGTAGGACGTTACGACTCCGTCGGAATTGACAGTCGGATTGGCAACCACGACCTCGCGGATGACATAGTCAGCCAGCGTCTTGCCTGCAATCAGCGAATCGAAGTAATACCTGACGGACGTATCGGGATGAGAAATACGCCTGACAGAGCCTTCCAGCACTCTGCCCTCCACATAAACGGCGGTGTAGACGGGAGCGTGCGAGTCAACAAACGCGGCGTCGCTCCATTCCTTGTCAACCTTGATTTCAAAGCCTCTCTTGTTGTTGACGTACATGGTGGGAGATTCGTTGGCTCTGACCCAGCCGGTGTTTTCGTCGCAGCCTTCTTCAAGAAGGTAGGTGCCCCCTTGACGCTCATAGCTCATCAGACTGTAGCCCAGCGGCATTTCGTTTGCTCTTTCGACAACCCGGAAACGTGTGCCGACAGGAAGACCCGTGATACCGACGTCATATCCGGCGGGTATCATGGAAATGGCGCCGTTCATGGATGTTTCAAAGGTGGCCGCCTTGCGTTCGGCGTCGGTCAGCATGGCAAGCTCCGGCTTACCGAGGGAGATGAATTTCTTGCTTTGCGCGTCCCACCTGCAGAGATTGCCTTCGGGGTCGCGCACATGGTATTTGCGCATATCGGCAAGCTTCAGCACATCGTCAAAGCCGTTGGAGAGGTAGATACGGTAGCTGATAGGGATATTCCATCAGATGATAGTCCATATCCATAGAGCCGGAAACCTTCTTGGTCAGCATGACGTTGCCGGGCTTGATCTGGCTGATGTTGAAACGCATATGAAGGTTGGAGGCGCCTCCGCCCCGCTCCATATAGAACGCCTTCATGGAGTGGTAGGAGTAATCCTTGAAGATAACCTCTCCGTCATAGAAGTACTGTCTGAGAAAGGCTTCCGTTTCTTCATCGGAAGCGCCGGGATTGCGCTTTTTGTAATTGGATCTGAAAATGTCGCGGAGATTGGTCCGGCGACCGTCTACATTGACTTCGCCGGTCGAGAAATTGACCGTTCCGGTAAGAGCGGAGTGAATGCCGCCGAGGTCGATGATCAGCTAGTCGTTGACATAGAGCCAGAAATCGTCGTCCCCTCTGAACTCGAAAACAATGTCATGTCCCCACGGGTCCTTGCCGCTCGGCGGCTGAATAAAGTCCGCGCTGATTTCCATACCGTTGCAGTAATTCGGGTTTTCGCCGACGGTATGGAGGTCTTCATATTTGCGCGGATCACTTTCCGGAAGGATGCCGACGGATTCGTCTCCCAGCACCGCGTCTTTTCCGTAGAGGTTTTCGGGATTCCTGTAGGAATAGACGCCCGCCGTGATGGTGTCGTAGGGGAAGAACTGTCCGTGCTTGAAGGTGGAGCGTTCGAGATTGTCGGCGGTGCCAAGCTCCTGGTAGACCCTGAAGTTGCTGCCGACAGTGCCGTCGTCATCCACCAGTGTGGCGAAATTCTGGCAGCTGTCATATTCAAAATAGTGGCTTGATCGGTAAATGCTGTCAATAAACAGGTGGTTGACCTCCGTAGCGCCCGAAAAAAGCTCAGAGAGCGACCGGTTGGAATAAGTCGCCTTCGGGTAACCGTTTCCCTCAAGATTGGTGGAGAGCAGTCCCCTGTTGTTTCCCGTTTTGACCAGCACATCGTTCTGCACAGACGCGTCGGGATAATCGATCATCTTCATGGTGATGCCGTACGCCGAACTGTCAACGGTAGCCACCTTGTGAAGCGTCTTGAGCGGCTCGTTCATCATGGCGAAATAGTAGGTATCCGCGTCCTCATGATTGTCCGAAACAATCCGATTGTTGGCAGTGTCGTTCATGACAGCGGCATACGCGTAGTAATCGGGATCCCATGCCACAATGGAGGAGTAGTAATGACCCTCGCGTCTGCCGGGGAGATTGATGCCGATCTTCCGGTCGGAGAGAATCTGGTCATTCAGGAACTGCGGCGCGATGAACTTGCGCGAATAGGGGTTGTAAAGCTCATAATAATACTTGGGAGAGCCGTCGTCATACTGGTATTCGATAAACGTCCAGAGCATGGAATTGATTTTATCGCCGACCCACATAATTTTGTCTCCGCGCTCATAGCAGGGATACAGTGTTCCGTCGGCGTCCACCGCGTAGAACTGGTATTCCTTGTGGTCGTCGTTTCAGACGCGGGTATACAGAATCACGCTCGCTCCGTTCGGTGCTTCGGAAATGCTCACCTTGTCGGCGGAATAGGTGACGAAATCATCCTGACTCATGCTTGTCTTTTCCGTCAGGCAGAGCCACTGATCATGCTTGCCCGAAGCGTCCGGCTCGGTGATGAAGGTAGTATCCATCACAAAGGTTACCGTTCTTCCTCCGGCACTCAGCATGACCATGCCGTCCTTGGGCGTTACCTTTATCTCGGAAGCGTCCGCTTCGTCTGTCAGGCTTAACGTGTCGCCGATCTTCATGTATTTTGTCTGCCCGTTGACGGTCGCGGAAATCCTGTAAAGGTCGCTCCTGACAGAGTGGAAGGTCCACATGGTGATGTCGCAGTTTTTCGCGACAAGCAGTACTTTTCTCTGTTCGTCGGAGCGTACGATAACCGAGATCAACTCAAGCTGGTTGCTGTTCTCATCCGCCATAAGTGCGTGACCTTCGGTTCCGGTGTGATAATGCGTAAGTCCGTAGCTTTTGCCGTCCAACTGGTAGAGATCGTCAGGCGTTCCTCCGTTGTCGGCATAGTAGATATAGATGCCCGCATTATCCTTGTTGCTGGTGTCCTTCCAGTAGCGTATGCCTCTGCCGCTGCCGGAATGCTGAAGCCATTTTTCCTCGTCTTTCTTCTTAAAGTAAAACGAATCCGGCTTTTCGCCTTCGCTGATCTCTAAAAGATCGGCGTTGTCGGTCAGAAGTTCAAGCGAATTGTCCTGACCGTTGTGGATGTACTTCTTGGCGTTGCCGACGTAGGTGTACAGTCTGAAAATACTTCCGTCCTTTTCAAAGAACCATTTGTCCGCCGCGTTTATGTCTGCCGTTTCCTTCAGCGCACCGTTGGTGTTGATCGTATTCTGGAAATAATGGGTGCCGCCGCTGTCGGCGTAGCACAGAAAGAATCCGAAGCCAGCCCGTTCTCCGGTCAGCTCCGCGACGGATGTCAACAGTTCACGCTCATCCGGGACGTACGGTTCGGGGCCGTTGACAATGGCGTATACGCTGAAGCCAGTGGCAAGAAATACGATCTTACCGTCCGTTACTTTGATATCCGTCATCTGTTCGCGTGTGCCGTCATCTTTGATATGCCATACTTCGGTGATGCCCTCCGTGACGATCGACGGGTCGGATATTTCCACCCTGATCGGGCAGGTTTCGTCCGGCTGGTATTCGTTTCCCCCGTCGATAATCGAAATGCTGTATGCGGCGACCACCGTCGCGTCGCTGACGGCTTCATCGGAGACATCGTCCGGTTCCGGATAGCGACGGCTCACATCGACGGCCTTCGCGACAGCGCCTTCCGGCATCATTCCGCACAGAGTGACGGTCTTGTCGGTTTCGCTGTCATCCGGGTGCAGTTCAATGCTCTGATGACAAAGCGAAAGGATTTCCGGATTGGACTTTTCGGTCTCGATCACATTGTCGGGGTCAGCATTAATGTACAGATGCCCGTATCCCGTGTCCGACGATGAAACAGACGCCTGTGCGTCTGACGACGAAACCGTGTTTTGCGCGTCGGCTCTTACATCTACGATATGGTGACCTGACCTGAAATTACCGACCAGATACAGAACGCAGAGCGTCAGTATCGTGAGTACAATACCTGTCAAAACGCGCCCGGAAATGAGTTTTTTACAGGGTGACCATTCTGACAATCGGTTTTGCGGATATACAGAAGCGCGGTTTATTGGCTGTTTTTTCACCTTTCATTCCTCCATTTCATAAATATCATCTTAGAAAATCAATTCGTCTCTTTACCTGTAAATATAGATTATAATATTAATTATATCATATATACACTATTATTTTATCACGACTCGCACAAGATGTCAACAGAATTATGTACGGTATAACAAGAATAGTTATATATATTTTGGCATTATTAACGTTTTTAAATTAGCAGTAATGTACAACGCTGTTGAAAATGAGACGAAAATGAAAGAGAGGATTAAGCGATTCATCAGCATGAATCCGACCGGAATAAACACCAGAGTTGTTCGCACCCACAACGGAAATCTTCTCTACACCATCCGCCCTATACAGGACGCAAAAAGTTATTTTCACGCGAGTCAAGGATTGATTTTATATGGCATTTTTTCATATTATTGTATGGCAATGAAAGGAGGAATCCCAGAGTGGCATCAATCCGATTAATGGTTTCATTTCTGCTTCTGCATGTATCATATTTCCAAACCAGTCAATCAATAAGATCATTCTGAAATCTTGACAAATGCTCAAAGGGGAGTATCTGACGTCCTCTGAATAATCCGCAGCCGTCATTGATCAGCTGATT
>ONID01000210.1 GCA_900317765.1 uncultured Eubacteriales bacterium
GAATACCGCATTGCTTCCGTCAAGGAAATGATCGGCGGTGAAACGCGGTTTTTCTTCGCTAAATGCGCAACCCTCAGCATTACGACCGAAAGGGATATTTTTGAAATTTTTTCTCTTCCGCTCAAATCCAATGAGCAATTTGAAAATGCTTCTGTCTATCCGCTCTGTCAGTTTGTTCTGGGAAGCTTTCCCTATCTGCAAGCCGTTCAGTTACCCGGTCAAAAGACAAAACACCGTTATGTAAGAGTTGACAAATAATCACCAAAACAAAGGAGATTTGAAAAAATATGGAAATCATCAATTACGCGCAGGAAATCGGCGCGACCACCTATCCCGGCAGAGGTATTCTGCTCGGCAAGAGCAAGAGCGGTCAGTTTGCCGCCATCGCCTACTTCATCATGGGCAGAAGCCAGAACAGCCGCAACCGCGTTTTTACCCCGCAGGAAGGCGGCATCCGCACCGAGGCATTCGACCCCTCCAAGCTGGTTGATCCTTCGCTGATCATCTACGCGCCGGTTCGTGTGCTGGGCGACGACACCATCGTCACCAACGGCGACCAGACCGACACCATCTATGATTTCATGGCGCAGGGCAAGACCTTTGAGGACGCTCTCAGAACCCGCACCTTTGAGCCGGACCCCCCGAACTACACACCTCGTATCAGCGGCGTTGTCCACAAAAACGGCGACTATCAGCTTTCCATCTTAAAGAGCGCAAACGGCAATCCCGATTCCGCGCAGCGTTTCTTCTTCGATTACAACAACACGCCCGCCGGACAGGGACACTTCATCCACACCTACCAATGCGACGGCAACCCCATTCCCAGCTACGAGGGCGAACCGACTTGGGTTGAAATCACCACTGACAGCCTTGACGAATTCACCGACGCGGTGTGGAATGCCCTCAACGAGGACAACAAGGTTTCCCTTTTTACCCGCTTCATCGACCTTGCAACCGGCGAAGTGCAGACCAAAATCGTCAACAAGAATGTGTGAGATAAAATGAGCATTGCACAGCAATACATTGAAGGCTTGAAAAATGCCTATATCCGCGCGGGTGATCTGAGCGCCGAGGAATGGATTCATTTCGAGAGCGTCAAACACGGCATATCCGCCGAGGATGAAATGAAGCTTCTGGAAATGTACCCCGAAATCCCCGCGTCACTGGTGGAACTGCTGGAATTTGCCGACGGAACCTACTGGCGGGAATACGGCGACGAAGAAATCGCCTTCTATTTCCTCGGTTCGGATGTGGATGATGGCGGCTATCCTTATTATCTCTACTCGGCAGGACAATTGCTCGAGGATGACGACATGGATTACGGCGATAATTTTGCCGACCTGTTCGAGTGGTACAGGGAAGAAATGGAATCGGGCGGAACGGATATTTTTGTCGATCCGCGCATCCGACAGGACGGCTCCCGCTGTGACTGGCTCTGTTTTTCCGACTGCATGAACAACGGCGGTACTTCCCGCCTCTTTATCGACTTCACACCTTCGGAGAAGGGGAGAAGAAGACAGATTATCCGCTACCTTCACGATCCCGACAGGCTGGACGTGATCGCCGGCAGCTTTGACGAATACTTAATGATGGTCATGGAGAAAAAATTTGCCTTCATACAACCGGAATTTTTCTGAACATATTATCATATGTAATGTTACGAAAGGACGCTTGAAAACAATGAACGAAATGATGCTCAAATACGGCTGCAACCCCAATCAGAAGCCTTCCAGAATTTTCATGGAGGACGGCAGCGATCTCCCGATTGAAGTACTTAACGGCAAGCCCGGTTACATCAACCTGCTCGACGCCTTCAACAGTTGGCAGCTGGTCAGCGAACTCAAGAAGGCGACCGGCTACTGCGCGGCCGCTTCCTTCAAGCATGTCAGTCCCGCAGGCGCGGCCATCGGCACCCCTCTTTCCGACGTGCTCAAGAAGATTTACTTCGTGGACGATCTGGAGCTTTCGCCCCTTGCCTGTGCCTATGCCAAGGCGCGCGGCGCTGACAGAATGTCCAGCTACGGCGACTTCATCGCCCTTTCCGACGTCTGCGACGTTCCCACCGCCAAGATGATTCAGCGTGAAGTGTCCGACGGCGTTATCGCTCCCGGATACGAGCCGGAAGCCCTTGAAATCCTCAAATCCAAGCGCAAGGGAACATATTGCATCATCAAAATGGACGAGAATTACAAGCCCGCCGAGATCGAGCGCAAGCAGGTTTACGGCGTGACCTTCGAGCAGGGCAGAAACGAGCTTGTC
>ONID01000190.1 GCA_900317765.1 uncultured Eubacteriales bacterium
TTTTCTGGCCGTCCAACATCTTGTAGGCCTTCAGCTTGTAGTAATAGGTCTTACCCATGGAAACGGTACTGTCGGTGAAGGAGGTTCCGATGGAGGTTCCTACCGAGGCAAAGCCGCTGTCAGGGCTTTCGGATCTGTAAATCTGAACGCCGTCAACACCCTCAAGAGCGTTCCAGGTCACCTTGACTGAGCTTCCGTCAGGAACCGTTTCAACGTTGGCATCATAGGTCACGTCATAGGTCGGCGCGGGTGAGACGGTCAGCGTTGCAGTGGCTTCTGCGCTGCATGCGTATCCGTCGCGGCGGTGCTCACCTTTACGGTAAATGTGCCGCACTTCGTGACGGTCAGCTTGCCCGTGTCCGCATTATAGGTTCCTTCGCCGGTGTCATTGGTCACGCTGTAGACAGCTTCGCCAGCGTCCTCCGGAATGGAGAACATGCCATCCACGGGAATGGCGATTCCGTTATCGGAATAAGTGACTTCCTTGTTTTCCGCCGTGATCGACAGGGACGTCAGAATAATCCACATGCCGTCCTCTCTCTGATGGGCTTCTTTGCCTTCTACAATCGATTCGGCAGGGGGATTGGAGCTGAAAACACCGTCACTGATAATACCGGTGAGGGCGAACGTGTTGTTGAAACCGGCTGTACTGCCGATAAGCGTCGCGTACTCGGTCTCCCCGATCTTCGCGACATTTGCGCCTGCAGATGCCATGCCGCAGAACATGGCAAAGGTAAGAGACAGAACGAGCGTGAACACTACTACTTTGCTATGTTTCTTCATGTTGTTTTCCTCCTCGTTTTGTTACATATTTGTATTTTCTGCAAACGGAAGCTATCATTCTGATCTTCCATTGAACTGAAGCTCGGATTATAAGTGAAGATCAGAATTAAGGATGTCTGACGTCGCCGATTTCTGGGATAGCGCTGCGAAACGGTTATGATCCCAAGTCTCATGATGCCGTCGTAACCGACAGCATCAAAGCAGGGGTCAACGCCAGAAGTCGTGATTTATCCCTCCTAAAATAATAATTTTCCGTTTCAGAAATCAGAAAAAACGCTCAATTTATTCTAATATTGATCACAAAAGTTGTCAATACGATCAATTATTCAATTTATAACAAAAATAAATGTTAATATTTATATATTATGAAAAATCACACGCTGAAATTACATAAAACAACAAGAAAAATTATGTATTATTTTTTATTTCATGTTTTTTATTATTTATTCTCTAACAAGACGCACTGAGATTTATAACAAATCTCAGTTGAAACCAGATCATCGAAAGGAGATGTACTTCAACACCGACCATGTTTCCATCAACCGTCTGGAAATGATGCTCACCCTTCTCATTTTTCGGTATAACCACATTAGCCAATTCGTTTTATGACAAACATGCTGTTTTTGCGTTTGTGTAAAATGATATTTCTACAATATTTTTGGAAGGTTGTATTGACTTAATTTGATTCTTGTGCTAAAATTATTCCATAATCAAGGCTTGTTTATGTTATTTTTGCTTGATTTTTTCATATGTTTCTTGAAAGGATGAGGTTAATGAAAAAGATGAAACATCTTTTCAACATGCGTACGATGATACTATCAGCGTTGCTGATAGTATCCCTTTCCTGTCTGTCAGGTGTTCTGGCGGCATACGCAGCCGAAGAAACGGAGTCACCGGACACTGTTTCGAATTCTGACGCAGCCGAAGCAACCGAAGAGAACGCTGCCGAGAATTCCGAAAAGATCGTCATCAGTAAAACGGTGGAAATCAAAAGAAGCAATATTACCATTTCTCAGATCGTTGACGCAAAGCATTACCGTTTCATGCCCAATGCCACTTACAACGGCAGCTTCAGAAGCGAACTGATTCCCAACGAGATCCCAATCTACGATGCGCTTGTCACTTCGATGGTGACAAACGGAAGCAATGATCCTGTGACAGTGGACATAAGCGGAATGAATTACGACTACGAACAGCAGGATGCCGTCAACGACTTGGTGATTTCAGCATATGCCGCATTTTCCATGGATTATCCTCAGGTCTACTGGATTGGCGGCTACGGATGTAGTATGTCCGGTTCTGGAGGCATATTGAAAACCGTTGACATTACTCCCGTTCAGCGCTATGAGGGTGCATACAGCGAACGGAGTACGGTTCTCAGCGGCATTAATGAAGCTGTCAGCGCCATCAGTTCATCGAGAGCTTCCACATCCCGGTATGACACCGCAAAGGCGATTCACGACTACATCTGCAACACGATGGAGTATGATTATGATGCCGCCTCCTCGGAAACGGTTATTGGTCAGGCACATACCATCGCTCCCCTTTTCGGAGGCGGCGGCAGAGGGCATAAGTTCGTGTGTGAGGGCTATGCCAACTCCTTCAAACTGCTGTGCGAGAAATTCGGAATTCCCGCCGTGCATGTCAAGGGAATGGCGAATGGTGGCGGACATAGCTGGAATTATGCTCAGATGGATGACGACAAATGGTATGGCGTTGATGCCACATGGGATGATCAAAAAACAGCGTTGCTTCACACCTATTTTTTAATCGGCAGCAACACTACGGTCTTCAGTAGTAAAAAATTCAGTGAAGATCATTTTCCCGAAGATCAGGTCATGTCGAACAATACGGTTAATCCTCTCGTATATCCTCTTCTTGCAACGGAAAAGTATGATCCCAATGCGTCTGTTCCCGCAACAGGCATCAGCCTTTCCAAGACATCACTCAGCCTGACAAAGGGCAATACCGCAACGCTTACCGCGACGGTAACACCGAGCGGAAGCAGCGACAGT
>ONID01000026.1 GCA_900317765.1 uncultured Eubacteriales bacterium
GTCATGATTGCTTGAAGCATTATAGAAATCGACATCTTCACGGTTTGCTCGATAGAAAACTTGCATTGCAGCTTTTGAATTGGGCAAGAAACGGAGAAATCCCAAAAGATTATGACTTATCTGAGCAGATAAAATTGATATCACCTGTAATAAGAATAATGACGGATTATGGTTTGTCAGTAAAACAGACTCAGGATAAGATTGAAATCCAATTCAATGATAAACGCAAAAAGCTGATTATTTACCCTGCCATGCAGCTACGTTTATCCAATAATAATGAAATCTGTGTAAGCGATGTATATTTCCGTTTTGCTTTGCCTTATGCGTTACAAAAAATAATTGAGGGGATGACAAAATAAATACTTTAAGGAAGTGAGCCAATGTGAAAAGAATCATGCTTCTTATGCTTGCGGCAGTTCTCAGCATAGTAACCGGCTGTTCTGTATCCGGTCAGAATACAGGTAGCAGTGACACAGCTAAAAGCTATACGCAAATCTCCCAGGAAGAAGCGAAAGAGATGATGGCAAAGGACGACGGGCATATCGTGGTTGACGTCCGAAGACAGGATGAATACGACGCGGGGCATATTCCGGGTGCTATCCTGATTCCCAACGAGATCATCGGCACAGAGCAGCCGAAGGAACTGCCCGACCTGAACCAGATTATCCTCATCTATTGCAGGAGCGGCAACCGCAGCAAGCAGGCGGCGCAGAAGCTCTACAATATGGGCTACACCAACATCTATGAATTCGGCGGAATCAACACCTGGACAGGTGAAATCGTGACGGAGGGATAGACAATGCGAAAAACTGCGGTCAAAAGCGACTGGAACACGCTTGAAATGCCGAAACAGAATGAAACCTTCATCTTAGATCGAGAATTCTCCGACACACAGATGCAGGAATTACGGAAAGGCTTCATTCCGGCGGAAATGGAAGACAAGTGGTTCTGCTATATGGCGGGTAATACTCTGTTTGCTCATAGAAGCTGGACGGGATTCTGTATTTATATCGTTGGGACAATCATCACAAGGTAACCGTCAATCGCGATCCTGAGCAATACCTGGAGAAAAATATTGATAGGGACAGGGAGCTGCTTAATCGCCTTCTGGACTGGTAGTCATATAGTCCGTATGTCTGAAACGCCGTATTAATCTTCGCCGAATCTATCCTTAATATAACACGCATGGCAGCAGTATTTTCTCTTGTTGTTGCCATAAGCCGTGAATTCTTTGCCGCAATAAGCGCAGACAAAGTGATAGACGGCCTTTTGATTGACCATGTACGGATGCGCGTTCCACCATCTCACACGGCACTCAGCAGAACAGAACACCTTGCGCTTTTTCTTCTCGGCCTGAACAAGCGTTGCGCCGCATTCTCTGCACACATTCTTGTTTTGATCAAAAAACAAATTCTGTTCCCGGCAGTACCTTCCAACGGAACATCTGCACACATTCAGCTGATTGGCGATCTGGGTGTAGCTCTTACCGATTTTTCGCAATTCAACGATCATGGCTTTCTGTTTCTTTGTCATTTTCTTTTCTCCTTCGGTCTGTGATGTATCAGCTCGTGCTTATAACTGGTTCCGTCGCTCAGCGTGGTTTCAATTATCGTGTCGGTAATCACCATTTTGCTGACGATATAATTCATTCCGTTCCACTCGGGCGTAAATCCTTTCAGTCCCTCGTTCAGGATGCTTTCCAGATTCGTATAGAGACTTCCGAGCGTCTCCTCGTCGAACAGGGAATAGGATTTCATGACGAATAGCTCAACCGTATGTCTTTTCCTCATCATCTCCCATATGATGGCGCCTATTTCAAGAGGAAAATTCTTTTCGTAAATGTGCCAATTGCCGCAGAATTGCCCCTTCTTACTTCTGCTTAAGCATTCATAAACCCGGTTGTGATATGAGGTCGAATGCCATAGCCGGCTGCTAAAAAATCTGCCGCACTTCCCGCATACCATTCTCTTTGTTATGAGATCACTAAATTCCTCAACGGTCTGGTCAAAGGGCGTGTCCTCCTCCAGAAATCCCAGCGGCGGATTGAATCGTTCAATCAGTGCGCGATTGACCTCGCTTTCATTCAGTCGTGTTTCCCGTAAGCGCAAATCGGCTAAGAGTATTTTCGTGAGGCGGTAATCGACCTCTCCGGACATATTATTCAAATCGCATACCTCCATGTACTGGCGTTAAGCCATTCATCACTCACGAAGCAGCGAAAGTCAAGGAAAAATCGCCGTGTTCACGATTTTTTATCAATTACCCGGCGCTATTGTCACGCTATATCCGCACTTTCGGAGCTATATTCAAGCTATATTCACGCTCCCGGAGCTATTGTCATGCTATATCCTCACTCTCAGAGCTATATTCATGCTATATCCGCACTCTCGAAGCTATATTCATGCTATATTCACTTTCAGCAAGGATTTTGAAAGCCTATATCCATTTGCCTTGGGTGTTGTCACGAAAATATCCTCAAAAACTTAAATTGATTTTCCCGGTGTATTCTCATATTCCCGGACATAAAAAAAGAAGCGCCCGAGAGCCGCAATCGCAGGCTTTCGAGCGTTTTGTTCATAGTGCTTCGTATCATTCACGGATACCACATTTCAAAGAAATCCGTATCGGTAGCAAGGGCATAGCCTGTCGGTGCGGTCGGTTTGAGGGAAAGCTGTGTGCCGACATATACATCCGCATTGAGCATACTCGCGTTCTCCAAGCGGATGGTATTGCTCGCCTGACCGCCCGAAACAAGCGTATTGGAAACCGACGCGTCGTCATGTGTGCCGTTAATCACCACAACGCCGGTGTCTATCGGGGTGACCGAGCCGTCGCTGCTGATGATGAACTGACTGACAGTCAGCGGGACATAGGTCTCGCCCTCTATCTTGCGGAAGTTGACCACAACGCGCAGCAGTTTATCCTCAAAGCTTCTGAGCGTGATCAGCTTTGCGCCGCCTTCGCCGTAATCGCTGATACTATCGCCCGGAACAAGCGGAATATCGCCGTTGTTCTTGAGCGGTGAACCACAGCGGACCTCCGAGACATAATAGCCCGGTTCGGGAACGGCTATCAGCTTGAGCACCTTGCCTGCGTCGTACTGCGTACTTCTGGAATAGTCAGAGCTTTCGGCGACAATTACCTCGTCGCTGCTGACACTGCTGTTCTCGTCTCCGGAAACGACTTTGATGGTGCCCTTCCTGTATTCGCTGCCAAGCTCAACGGAGGCATTGTTGGTAAATACCTCGATGGTCGGTCTTCTGAAGTAGTAGGTCAGCACCTTTTCATCAACACTGCCCAAAACTTCGTAATCATATTCGCATTTGGCTGAAGTGGTGAACTTACCGTTGCTGTCGCTGATCTCCAGACGGTCGAGAACACAGTTCTCCGGCGGCTCGACCTCGAGCGTGACATTCACCTTGTCGATGTTGTTGGAAAGCACCGAGTATTTGGTATGTCCGGCATTGATGCTGATAGGCTCGGCTGTTTCGGTATATCCCGACGTGGGATGCTCTCCGTCCGCTATCAGTGCCGGAACGAGCGTCTGCCAGCTTGCGCCTTCCTCACCGGTCATGAGCTTGCTCAGTACAGGATTGTCGCGGTGCTGATAGACAATCGGCACGTCTTCGGGATCTGTGCTTTCCGCGCTCGGCTTGTAATTGGCGTGATGCTCGCTGTTGCTGTGCTTGGCTGATTCGTCTGAGGACTCAGGATGATAACCCACACAGTGCTGCGAAACATTCAGCCTGGCGTTGAGGCTTTCCAGCGTATCGGCGTCGGTGATAATATCGTCCTCGCCTGTCGCGTCGTCATGAAGACAGAAATTGACTGTCAGGCCGGTGTTTTCCAGACCGTGCCGGCGTCATCATAGGTTTCCTCACTCGGCGGCTTGATGTTGTCCTCCGTGTAGATGATATAAATAACTGTGAGGTACATGTCCTGGTTCACCGGTTCGCTGTTGACGGTAGCCCCTACTCCGAAAGGCACGGGGGGCTGTGTCGGCAGAGCACGCGGCGTTTCCAGATTCATCGGGCCGTAGAAAACCGCGCCGACTCTGTAATAAACCGTGGTGGACGAAACCTTTTTATACTGCGGATGAACGTTGATAACCGGTGAAGAACCGGGTCGAACGCCCATGTCGCCGTTCTGATGATCGGACACATAATAGACGTCGTTCTTGCCGTCAATCGACCATGCGCCCACGTCCGCCACGCGGCTGGGATCGTGATATCCGCCTACGGTATGGGTCTTGACATATTGCGCAAATCCGCCTTCTTCTTCCTCCTCGATTCTCTGGAATTCCTCGTAGGACACCTCTCTCGCGCTGACGTGAATGACACGGGTGGTGAAATACGCGGTAATGTAATAAGTTTCTCCGGGAGTGAGCTGCTTGAAGGACTGCTTGAGCTCTTCAAGCTGTTCATTGGTCAGGCTGCGATTATTAACGATGTCGTCCCAGCTGATATAGATATTGTTCTGACCCCTTTCTGGAACAGCCTCGCCCGTGATCTGCGCTCTTGTGAGGGTATAATCGCCATGCGGTCCGGACAATTCCAGATGATCCAGAACATAGCCTGCCTGTTCCCTGATGATGGTGTGGAATTCGCTGTTTTCACCCGCCGCAAAGTTTCCGACCAGCGCCTTGCCGCTGGTTTCGGTTGAGGTATTGAAAACCTGCTCCCCGTTTTTCATGAAATACGCGTAGGACGTCAGTCCGATATAGCCCGACTTATTGTTGAAGCGTATCACAGGAGGCGAGACGTTTCCTTCCAGGTCGGAATAATAGGCGCTCTGGCGAACCATAGCGGTATGGGCAAAGTAGTTGACAACCGTCACGGTCTCGTTCTCTCTCAGTGTGATATTGATCTGATACCTGTTGTCCTTGGCACAGTCTCTCATGGTTCCGTCCAGCGTCATGTGGGAAAGGCTGTAATAGCCTCCGCCATATGTTTCAAGCTTCACGGTGCTGCCCATCGTGATCTCATAGGTCAGATCCGATTCGGTCATCTGTCTGTTTTTGAACCAGGTGGAATCCTCTTCAATGTGACCCGGCTTTGAGAAAATAGCGTTGTTCAGCTGAAGATTGATGGTACCGGGATTGTCTATCAGGTTGTCGTAAATATCCCTGTTGATAATCCGCAGCTTGCCGAACTTCCTCTCCGCCGTGTAAGTGACATCTATCACCAACTCGCTGTTCATAGCGGATTTCAGCGGCACCTTGTATTGAGGTTTGCCGTTGCTGCTATTGCCAATCAATTCACATTCGTACTTTGTGTCGGGAACATCCGCGTCGTATGCGACGACAGAAGCCACTTCGTCACCGTCAGTCGGAGTTGCCGTCACGACAAAATCCGAATTGCGAAGCACATAACGCTCTCTTTCAGGATCGCTTTTGATCGTCGTGAGCGACTGCACAAACGCCTGCGGATTAACGCCTCCTATACTGGCAATCGATCCTTCACTCTGATAATCCACAATATTGTAAGGATACGCCGCATCCGCAGCGCCTCGGGTATTGCTGAGCGCGCTCTGGCTGTTGTTGATGGTATTGGGAACCGCCACACCGTTTTCATTGATGTGAAGCGATCTGAACTTCACCAGGGTCGCCTGCTCTATATTCACCGTGATGGTGTAGTCATAACCGCCAAGCAAATCATCATTCAGGCTGAATTTCTGCTCGAATACATCCTTTCCGTCATCTTTCTTGTAAGCATTGCTGCCGTTTTTCACTTTCATGGTTTCGGCTGTTCCGCCGGAGTAAGTGCGTGTTGCGACAATACTCGCTATGATATACCCCTTTGGCATGGTCACCGCGCCTGACATCTGCGTCCGCTCGACCACGTCCACGGTTCTCGACGCTGGGTTATTGTCGATAACACAAGTGTCGGTGTTGTACTTGTTGGTGGCATTGGTAATAATGACGGGGTAGAAATTGACTCCGTAATTCGAATTCGAATAACTGAATACCGCATAGGTATTTGCCAGACTGTTGTCGGCGAAAAGCGCGTCAACACTGCTGCCTCTCGATTGGAGCCTGACCGTAACGCTGGCGGTCTGGGCGAGGAATACACGGATATAGTAGTTCTGCCCGTCGGGAATGGTCATGGTGCAGGTGGCATAACTGCGAAGGTCATTATACTCCCCGATTGATGTAGTAGAGGGATTGATGGCGTTGGTAGTGGCTTTTGAATTGTACTCGCCGTCATCCTTCATCGGCACTGCCATCACGTTGGCCACTACATAACCTGCCGGGAGATTTCTTATCTCCAGCTTGATTTTTTGGTTGCCCCGTGTGAGATACCTCGCAGGAGCGCTGCCGCTCACAGTGAAGCTGTCGCAGGCGCTGTCAGCCTCCACCGGGAATTTTTCAAAGGCGTCGCCCGTGGTAGAATCCACCGCCGTCACCGTCGCGGTTGCCGTCGTGGTACTGGGGATAAACTTATTTGAATTACCCGGATCCTTGACCACGATGTCCACGGAAAGACGCTGCACTGTCTTGTAAATGACATTGACGGTGAACGAATCCTCCAGTCCCAAACCTTCCGGAAGGTCAAATACCGCTTCGTTCTGCACATACTTTGTCGGCTCGATCACAAGCGTTTCGTCCACGCCGTTCCGTGTGCGTATGATTTCAACGCTATTAATGACGCGGGTATTGTCGCTGAGCAGCACGTCAATGGAGAGCTTGCTGCCCAGTGACGCCATAGCATCCGCACTGTAGGCAGATTCGCTCTTGGTCAGCACGGAGGTAAAGGAAGAAACGGGGGTTCCCGTCAGCGAAGCATCCATGAATGTGCCGCTGTTCTTGGAACTCAGGGTGACCGTGCCGACAGCCGCATCGCTGCCCGGCATAGGTGTGCCGTCTACCTGCTGGTTGACCGTGATCGGCACAAACTTGGAATAACTGATCGTCACGCCGAAGCCGACGCCGTTTTTATATGTCGGGTTTCCGTTTTCCTCAGAGAGAAGGTTCTTATTGGGAATCGTGAAAGTATTGCCGTTGCGCACCAGATCTTTATATTTGCTACTCGGTTGATAATCGATATAATACTCGACATCCGAGACGACATAGCCCGCCGGAGGATTCACCATGAAGCTGACGTCCTTGGTTCCCTTGTAGTAGCCTATATAATTATTTGCCTTGCTGACCGTCACGGTATCGCCCTCGTAGAAGGCGTGCGTATCGTTATCTCTCGGTGTTCCGGTGAAGGTGACGTCGATATCCTCTGAAATGGGCTGATAGGCTCCGTTTTCGTCGGCTATCCGCTGAATGATATTACAGGGCGAAACGGTCTTGCCGAATTCGATTTCAATGACGATGTCGCAATCGGGCATTTTGAAGGGGGCAGCTTCAAAAGCAGCCTTATTCTTTTTCGGATCTGTCGTATCTCTCGCAATCAGATAATCGCCTTCGTCCCATCCCGCAAAGGTAAGCGCGTTGGTTCCGTTGGTGAGAATCACTTCTTCCCCGGTGGATGTGCCGTCGGCATTGGCCTTGTAGACCTTCCAGGATTTGACAAGCGTGGAGTGAGGGACTCTTCCGTTGACATGTTTGAGCCCGTAGGTGTACAAGCCATTTGTCTTAAAGCGTCCTGCCTTGTATATGTTTTCGGTTCCCTCAAAACTCATCGGGTTGGAGTTGTCGGGCACAAGCGAGTCGTTGGTCGAATAGCTTCTGTTCTTGTTATTTCCGTAGGTAATGATCGGATCAGAGCCCTTCTGGTAGAAATAGTTGCACCACACCGTGTCCTCGGTGGAGGGACGTTTTTCGTGCAGGAAGATTCTATGCCAGCCTTCATAGCCTTCGGGACGTTCAGTCACATCGAAGGTCACCTTCATGTCGTAGTCCTGCGGGATAAACCGGATATACGGTCTGCCGCTCTGAACGCCCGTGCTGAAGCCTACAGAGGATTCGGAAACGGGAATAGCCGACGCGTTTTCCATCTTGTAAAATCTGACATTGGAAATTTATAGAAACTGTGGTCCCTCTCCGTCGGTGAGATTCCACTTCTCTTCGTGGGCGTAGGCGAGTATCGAAGTCCACCAGGTGAAATCGCCCAGTTTGTAGTAATCCTCAGTCTTTTTCGTGGTATTGGCGTAGTCTCTTTTGGTTTCGTTGCCGTTTGCTCGGGCGGAGGTGCATCTGTCGTTGAAAAACCTCAGCCTGGTTGCATCCGCGCTGTAGATGCTGCCTGCCTGAAGACTGTCCACCTGCTGGAACCCGTTCATGAAGTAATCGGGAGTAGTGGCTTCTATCGTCAGCTTATGCACCGGGAGCGCCTCGGATTCAACGGCGATATTGATCGCGTAATCCGGCATATGGATCATATATTTTCCGTTTTCCCTCCGCATCCAGAGGGAAGTGACATCGGAACCGTCGCTTGCCTTGCTGACGGTAATCGTCTTAATGCGTCTGTCGGAGTTGGTTTCTTCAATATAGAACCTTCCTCCGTAGGACACATATCCCGTTAAGGACAGCGCCGAATCAGAGCCAAATGTCAGGGATTCCACACCGAGCTGCGTGTCCTTCCAGCCACCGGATGCGGAATTGGCAGCGGTGTCAGGGTCGATACTGCTTTCGGGGTACAGATTGTCCCAGGCGGTACCTTCATCGACCGCCCTCATTCTGACAGTGGTGGCAAGGGTGTTTCTTGTGAGATTGACGCGGCTGAGCTTTCCGGTGTTGTAGGGAATGTTGATGCTGTAGCCTGTCACGGTCTTGCCGTCGGTGAGGGATGGCGTAATTCCCCTGAAAAAGTCAAAGTCGTAATAATGCTCACTGGGATGCTGGTTCTTGACGCATTGCCAGTTGACGACAGAGTTGTCGCTCAGCGTCACCTTAAAACTGCCGTAGAAATCCTCGTCCGAAACCGAACCGGCTGGCACCCTGATTCCGACCGCTTCACCGTTTTGCAGCACGCCGCTGAAGCTCTCCTGTGAGGTGCTGAAGGTCAGCTCGTTGTGCCAGTCATAAGTGCCGGTCGTATCATAATCTCCGCCTATATTATAAAGATTGTAGATCACGCCGTCATCGCCCGACAGATCGCCCGGCGTATGTGTGGTCTTGACTTTGCCGCTGTCGGTGGTGACTGTATGGGTCATGACAAAGTTTACCGCGCTCTCCGGCGGTACTGCGTAAGCATAAAGATGCCCGACTATGCCCCTTTGAGCTGCCACTCTTCCGTTTTTCACATCGGAAGCAGACACTTTCTCACTGTCATTGTCGGAGGAGGACACCTCTACGCTTTCATTGTCCGACGGAGAAGCAAGCGACGAATTATCCGCCTTGACCGACAGCAGATCGACCGCCTTGGCCATGCCGAATATGCCGCATCCTATGCACAAAGCAAGCGTCAATATGACGGTAACAGAGGTAATGCGATTGGAAAACACTGTTTTTTTCATTTATTCTCACCCTCGAAAAGTTTAAATTCTGCCATAATCCGATCATGTATTTACAAGAAAAATATGCTGTCCAGGACAGAGTCGATATAATCAGCGTACCGGCTCTGCCCTTCCGCGGCAACCGAAAGATCTATCAGATAATCCCAGCCGCCGCGACGTATGATGGCGGCGGTATGGCTCCTTTCGTCCGAAACAAAGCCGCATTTCTCGCTCAAATGCC
This sequence comes from uncultured Eubacteriales bacterium, assembly GCA_900317765.1. Classification (GTDB taxonomy): domain Bacteria; phylum Bacillota; class Clostridia; order Oscillospirales; family Acutalibacteraceae; genus RUG762. The sequence continues at coordinate 9,626 of ONID01000026.1, forward strand.
CTGATGCCTTTATTTCCTTCGATTGGAAGTGTTCTAATCCGGGGTATTTCTCGCTGATCTGCTCCTTCAGGGGAAGTCTCGGACGTTCACGGTCACGCCACAGCCGCAGATCAACATCCTTTTTGAGAACGATATGCCGACTGTAGGTTCCGTCAGGATTCATGACAACCCCCTGATCACTGAATTCCTCCAGCACACTCACATCGAAATTGAGCTGCTCATTTCGGTCGACAGGTGCTCCCGAGTACTTTCGTATATTCCTGTTGTGCCTGTAAATGTTAAGAGGCACCGTCACGGCAAGCATGAGTATCAAAAATCCAGCTATGACTGCAATGGTCGTACCGGATGGAGGATGAAAGCCATTCTGTTCCGATAAGGTCTTTTTCTTCGCCTTGCGGGAATTCCTTTTGCTGTACTCTTTCATCCAGACCACCTCCCTCTTTATAATAATCTGCGACAGCTTATAACCCTGCCACACTAACATATATAACCAATTATAATACACAAATCAGAATAAATACACACATAAATAACAAAAAGCTATCATCAATGTAAACAAATCTTCAATGTAAATGTTGTCAGATTTAAACATGACGCAACCTCAATCGGATGATTTTTGGAAAAAGTATTGTATTTATTATGTTTTTGTAATATAATGCGCTTTATGGAATATATCAGGAAAAATTGTAGACGTCTTTTGGCTCACAGATGAATTTTCATTTGGAAAGGATAATTGAAATGATCAGCACTCACAGCAGAATCGCGGCATTCGCGCTTGTGGCGGCAATGCTCTATGCAATGCTTCCCATGAATGTTTTGGCTGCGTCAGATGTCAAAACCCAGCCCCGGAACGTCCGGACGGCAACCGCTGCGGCATCAGCCGGCGCGTCATTGGAAGGTTTCTGCGTCACCTCCGTCGAAACGGACGGGAAAACCGCGTCGGTCAGGTACAAAGCCTCACAGGACTGCATGCTGGTTGTCGCATTGTACACCGAAGACGGCGTCAAAATGCTTGGTTCAGGCAAAGTCACGGTTTCCTCGAACCGTCACACCGCAAATGTGACGGTTGCGATTGACGAAATGCCTGCCTATTACCTCGTCAGGGCATTTCTGGTGAATCCCGGGGACAACCAGCCGCTGAGTGAAATGTTCACCAGCAATCTTTACACAATGCTCAGCATCATAGATTCCGGTCAATGCGGCAAAAATATCACCTACACTTTAGATAACCACGGTTTGCTTACGCTGAACGGCAGCGGAGAAATGTACGATTATTCCGAAACAGTAAATATCCCCTGGTGCAGTGAAAGAAACCGCATCAAAAAAATAACGCTCAGCGACGGCATTACCTCTATCGGAAAAACCGCTTTTTACGACTGTTCAGAATTGACGGATATTTCGATACCGGATACCGTTCGTAAGATCGGAGCTAATGCATTCGGCTACTGCACGGACTTGGCGAGTGTGACCATTGCCGAATCCGTCAGCAAGATCGGAGAAAGTGCATTTGATCACTGCACGGGTCTTACAAGTGTAACCATTCCCGATTCCGTGACTGAGATCGGAACAGCCGCATTCAGAAACTGTACCTCCTTGGAAAGGGCAGCCATTTCTGATACTGTCACGACCATTAACGCGAGTGTTTTTGCGTATTGCAGCAGCTTAAAGAGCGTTACCGTTCCAAATTATGTCACGATGATTTATAATAACGCCTTTTACAATTGCGGCAATCTCTCTGACGTTTATTATAGCGGATCGGATGATGCCTGGTACGACATAATCATCAGAGAGGGAAATGATAATCTGCTGAACGCGAATATCCACTACAATGCCGTTCCCCTCCAATCATGCAAATGCGGAGATAATATGACATTCACGCTATATAGAAGCGGCTTGTTTGAACTGAAGGGCAGCGGCGCGATGTACAATTTTGAGCGTGATGATGCTGTCCCTTGGTATGAGAACAGAGCCCGTATTCGTTCCGTCACGATCAGCGACGGCATTACCTCCATCGGCAGCAGAGCATGGAACGGCTGCACGGGCATTACCGACGCTGCTGTTCCGGAGTCCGTAACCTCCATCGGCGACAGTGCCTTTGCCAATTGCAGCGATCTGAAAACAATTATTCTCGGAAGTAAAATTTCAACCATCGGCAGCAATGCCTTCAGCAACTGCTTCGGATTACAAAGCATCACTCTTACAGGAAAGCTTTCAACCATCGGCAGCCGTGCCTTCAGCAATTGCACCGGTCTGCAAAACATATCGATTCCACGAAGCGTCACTGACGTCGCCGATCATGCGTTCAGCGGATGCAGCAACTTATCGATTGTCTTTTATGAAGGAACCGGGCAGGAGTGGAATAATATCTCTATTGGCAGCTCCAATCAGCCGCTGCAAAACGCCGACATTCAATATGACTGCGTCACCAGATCCAGCGGAAAATGCGGAGACAATATTGATTACATCCTTTACGAAAACGGTATTCTCCGATTGTCCGGCTTCGGAACAATGAATCAATTCGAGTATACGCCCGAAAAATTGGAAAATGACGGATATTCTTCTCAATACACACCCGAATACTGTTCTTCTCCCTTTTACAATCATTCCGAAATCAAAACCGTCATTATGACAGGAGAGATCACTACGATCGGGAACTATGCGTTTTATCGCTGTACTGGCTTAACGAGCTTAACTTTTCCGCAGGCTCTCGTATTAATCGAAGACAATTCGTTCGGCGGCTGCACGGGCTTAACGAGCATCACCATGCCGCACGCTGTGAGGTCTGTCGGTGAAGGCGCCTTTTCCGGCTGTACAGGACTAAAGAGCATTCACATCGCTCCGTCTGTCACGTCAATCGGCAACAATGCGTTTCAAGGCTGCAAACGCTTGACGAGCGTAACAATTCCGGATTCGGTCACGACCATCGGCAATCATGTATTTTATGAATGCGCCGCTTTAACCAACATCACCCTTCCGAATACTGTGACATCCATCGGTGAGTATGCATTTTACGGATGCAAGAGTCTGACAAGCTTAGTTATTCCGAATGCAGTCACGTCGATCGGGAAGTACGCCTTCAGCGAATGCACCGGATTATCCGGCATTACCATCTCCGATTCCGTCACTGCCATCAGCTTCCATGCCTTCAGCGGATGCATTCTTCTGACGAGTGTAATGATTCCTGATTCGGTCACGTCGATCGGAAATTACGCCTTTTATGGTTGCTCGGGATTGACGGACGTTACCATTTCCGATTCCGTCACAACCATCGGAAACCACGCCTTCAGGGGATGCACAAACCTGACAGAACTCACTGTTCCGAATTCGGTGAAGGCAATCGGTACGTATGCGTTCTACGGATGCAAAGCGTTAACTGCCGTGAACCTCCCCAATTCTCTCTCGCTGATCGGAGAAAAAGCGTTTTATGGATGCTTACAGCTAAAAACCATAACAATCCCCAAGTCCATCACATCGATCGAATCCAATGCTTTCTACAACTGTAACCAACTCTCCGATGTCTATTTCACGGGTTCGGAGAATGACTGGCAGGATTTGAATATCGCCCAGGGCAATGAGGCACTCAGCAGCGCGACCATTCACTACAACGCTGCTTTGCCGGATTCCTCGCCGGTTCCTATGCGTGCTCCGGATGCAGAGGGTGTGCAGACCGCTTCCTATGATAACCTTGTCCCGGGCAGAAATTATCTCTTTGTCGTTTCCAGATCAGGTGACACAGGCAATATTCTCAACGCTGACAAGCTGCTCTATATCGATCAGAAGCAGGCGGACGGTCAGGGCAGGATTACCTTCCGCTATCAACCCAAAGAGAATTATGACGGCGCAGCAGTCAGACTCTTTGGAACTTATAATATGACGGTTTCTTCCATTGAGGTAAAAAGACAGCCGAACAGGCTGTACTACGACACAGGTGACAGCATTGATCTTACCGGATTGGTTCTGACAGTGACCTATTCCGATGGCAGCACGTCGGACGTCACCGAAGGCTATTCTTATACTCCCGACAGTTTCCCTCATGGAAGTACTTACGGTACTTCTGTCACTCCTTCGGTCACCGTAGAATTCGGAGGCAAGACCGTACGGGTATACGTCCATGTGAACGAGAAGCTTTTCATCGTCACCCATCCCTCCGATATGACGCTGAAAGTGGGAGAGGAAGCGACCTTCTCTGTCGAGGCAAAAGGAAGTATTGTGTCCTATCAGTGGTACTACAAAAAGGCGGGACAAACCAATTGGAACAAATGGGGTACGCGAACCACTGCCCAAACAACCGCAACGGCCAATGCTTCCTGGGACGGCATGCAGGTTTACTGCAACGTGAAGGATTTTTATGGCAAATCGGTGAATTCCGATCCCGCGACCATCAGCATGGTCAAAAACATCTCTATCACTCAACAGCCCGAGAGTCAAACCATTACGCTTGGTGACAGCGTGACTCTTTCACTCGAGGTGCAAGGGAATGGACTCACTTATCAGTGGTATTTCATGAAGGCAGGACAGACCGCTTTCAGCGTATGGAACGGAAGAACACACCCCAGCGAAACCTGCACGCCCAATGCCACATGGGACAACATTCAGCTCTACTGCGTCGTGAAGGACAGCGACAGTTTCTCTTTGAAATCCGACACCATCACCGTCAGGGTCAACCCCGGCATAGTGATTACCAAACAGCCGGTGAACGTCAGCACAAAGGCGAACAAACCTGTCAATCTCAGCGTGACAGCGACCGGAAACAACCTGCAATACCAGTGGTATTACAAGAAAAAAGGAGCGGCAGACTTCAGTCTCTGGAAGGAATTCACCACCGCAGCCATTCAGCCTCCCGCCAACAATTCATGGGACGGAATGCAGGTCAGATGCCTTATCACCGACAGCGATGGACACAAGGTCTTCACGGACACCGCGACCATCAACCTGCTTCCTTATGCCACCGATGATTTCCAGATCACGACACAGCCCAAGAGCGTGAACATTGACAAAGCCAATGTGGGCAGTCAGTCGGTTACCTTCTCGGTCAAGGTCAAAAACGGCAGCGGAGTACGATACCAGTGGTATTTCTGTAAGGCAAATCAATCCACCTTCACCGCATGGAAGGGACACACTTCCGCCTCTGAAACCGTCACGCCCAATTCCACATGGGAGAAAATACAGCTTTACTGCAAGATCACTAACGGCAACGGAGAGGAACTCTATTCCGACATCGCCAAGGTCACATTTTCCGAAAATCCCATTGTCATCACCAGACAGCCAACCAACCAGACCATTTCCTTTGGCAGCCCTGTAACCCTTTCACTCACCGCAAAAGGAATCGGACTCACCTATCAGTGGTATTTCAAAAAGCCTGCGCAAACCTCCTTCAGCCTCTGGAAGGGTCATACCCACGCCACCGAAAGCTGCACTCCCACCGAATCATGGAACGGAATCCAGCTCTACTGCCTGGTCAAGGACGCTTCCGGAAACAAGGTGCAGTCTCAAACGGTCAAAGTGATCTTATCGGATGTGATAACGATTGTGTCACAGCCTTCCAGCGTCACCACAAAGACGGGTGAAAATGTAAAATTCACCGTAAAAGCCGAAGGGGATGGGCTCACCTACCAGTGGTACTACAGGAAAACAGGGGCAACCGATTGGAGCAAATGGGGTGCAAGGACAACCGCTTCCACAACCGCCACTTCCAATGCGTCGTGGGACGGAATGCAGGTTCGCTGCACCGTGACAAACGCAGGCGGAAAGAGTCTGCATACCAATGCGGTCAAGATCACCCTGTCCGACGTTCTTGCCATCACACAGCAGCCGTCCGACGTAACTGTCAAGGCGGGCGACAACACCACCTTCGCGGTCAAGGCAAAGGGCGAAGGTCTGACCTACCAGTGGTATTACAGGAAAGCAGGGGCGACCGATTGGAGCAAATGGGGCGCAAGGACAACAGCTTCTACCACCGCAACCGCCAATTACTCATGGAACGGAATGCAGGTTCGCTGCGTTGTCAATGACAGCAAAGGCAATACCGTCACTTCCACGGCTGCCAAGATCACGATCAGGTAATCTTTTTCTGTTGAATCAATTCCCTGCATTTTAGCGCATATGATATACTGAGATCACGTGGAAGAGGGACTGTTGCACAAATTGTTGTGCGGCAGTCCCTTTTTGCCGTCATTTTAGATGATAATATATAGATTCGTTTAGAATTTACAAAAACTTATAGTTAAATTCTATATATAAGGAAAGCAAAAGCAATTGAAAAACCTGTACAGGTGTGGTATAGTAATATTGATGAAATCGATTACAAACAATTTCACTGTCTCTAAAAAAATTGCTGAGAGGTGCTTTTATGAAAGACATTGTTACCGTAGGAGAAATATTAATTGACCTGACTTACAGCGAGAGGAAAAACGGTGTTCCGCTTTACACCGCCAATCCCGGCGGCGCGCCTGCCAATGTCGCCGTTGCCGCCGCAAGGCTGGGAGCGCAGACGGCGTTCATCGGCAAGGTCGGAAGGGATTATTTCGGAGATTTCCTCCGTCAGACGCTCGTGGACAACGGCGTGGACGCTTCGGGAATGCTCTCCGACGAGGACGCGCGCACGACAATGGCGGTCGTTTCGGTCTCCGAAACGGGAGAGCGCAGCTTTTCCTTCTACCGCCGGAACTGCGCGGATGTGCTGCTCCGAAGCGAGGAAATCAGTCTCGACATGCTGTCGGACACCCATTTTCTGCATTTCGGCTCGGTCAGTCTGACGGACGAGCCTTCCCGTTCAGCAACCGTTTTCGCCGCTGAGAAAGCAAAGGAATTCGGCGCGACCGTCACCTATGACCCCAATTACCGCGCCAATCTCTGGAAGAATGAAGCGCAGGCGGTCGAGCAGATGAAATCCGTGCTCGGCAAGGTGGATATCCTCAAGATATCCGATGAAGAGCTTCCGCTTCTCACAGGGACAAAGGACTGTGAGGAGGGCACGAGGCAGCTCCGGGAGCAGTACGGCATACCGCTGATTCTGCTGACCCTCGGCGCGGACGGCGCGTTTTACCGCCGCGGTGACGAAACCGGCAAGGCCGACGGCTTCAAGGTGAAGGTCGCCGATACCAACGGCGCGGGCGATACCTTCTTCGGGGCGTTCCTCAGCCGCATGGCGGCGCTGGGGATTTACCGTCCTGCCGACCTGAGTTCGGAGCAGCTTTACGAAAGCGTCCGCACCGCGAATTTAGCCGCGTCCATCACCACATCCCGTCACGGGGCGATTCCGGCGATGCCTGACCTGAAGGAATTGGAAGAAAAAAAGCAAATCATTGACAGGAGGTAAAAAACAAATGGCTGCCACACATTCCAACGAATTTGACACGCGATTAAAAGCGCGTTATGACGAACTGAAATGGCTTTACTGCGAACTTTACAACAACGATGAAAAGGGCTTCCGGTACCTTTGCAAGCTCATGAAGGATTACTACGCCGAGCGCGTGGATTCCCTGAAAGCCATTGACCGCGACAGGGAGAAGAATCCCGACTGGTACCGCGGCAACGACATTGTGGGCATGATGCTGTATGTCGATAATTTCGCCGGCAACCTCAAAGGCGTGATCAGGAAGATCGACTACTTCACCGAAAGCGGCGTCAATTACGTCCATCTCATGCCGCTGCTCGAAAGCCCCAAGGAGCACAGCGACGGCGGTTACGCGGTGGCTGACTTCCGCAAGGTGCAGCCGGAGCTCGGCACTATGGACGATCTGAGAAAGCTCACCGAACTCTGCCATCAGCGCGGCATCAGCTGTTGTCTTGACTTCGTCATGAACCACACCAGCGACGAACACGCATGGGCAAAGGCAGCGCGGGAGGGCGACGAGTCGGCAAAGAGCCGCTATTTCTTCTACGACAACTGGGATATTCCCAGCGAATACGAACGCACCGTGCCGCAGGTATTTCCCACCACCGCGCCGGGCAATTTCACCCAGCTTCCCAACGGCGAAATCGTCATGACCACCTTCTATCCCTACCAGTGGGATCTGAATTACGCCAACCCGATGGTTTTCAACGACATGACCGAAAATCTGCTCTACCTTGCCAACGCGGGTATTGACGTCATCCGTCTGGACGCCGTTCCTTACATCTGGAAGGAGCCGGGAACGCCCTGCCGCAACCTGCCGCAGGTTCACAACATCGTGCGCATGATGCGCATGATCTGCGAGATCGTCTGTCCGTCGGTGCTGCTGCTCGGCGAAGTCGTCATGGAGCCGTCGAAGGTCGTTCCGTATTTCGGCACCACCCAGAAGCCGGAATGTCATATGCTCTACAACGTCACGACCATGGCAAGCACATGGAATACCGTCGCTACCCGCGACGTCAGGCTGTTGCAGCGGCAGATGGAAAAACTCGCCGAGCTGCCAAAGAATTACGTCTTCCTCAATTACCTGAGATGTCACGACGACATCGGCTGGGGACTGGATTACGACTGGCTCAAGGAACGTCTGATGGAGGAGATTCCGCACAAGCGCTATCTCAACGACTACTTCATCGGCAAGTACCCCGGCAGCGTTTCCCGCGGTGAGCTTTACAACGAGGACCAGATTTTGCAGGACGCACGCCTTTGCGGAACCACCGCCAGTCTGTGCGGCATCGAGGCGGCGCTGTATGACGAGGACGAAGAGGCGCTGGGTCTCGCCGTTGACGCGGACATTATGCTGCACGCCTATATGTTCACCCAAAGCGGCATCCCGGTCATCTACAGCGGCGACGAGGTGGGACAGCTCAACGATTACAAATACCACGCCGACATCAATAAGAAATTCGACAGCCGTTATCTCCACCGCGGCAAATTCAACTGGCGACTCGCCGACAAGCGCAAGGACCCCGAAAGCTATCAGGGCAGAATCTTCTCCGCGCTCAGGAGGCTGGAGGAAACCCGCGCCGCCAACGAAGTCTTTAAGGCGCAGGCGGAATTCTATCCCATCGAAACAGGCTCGCCCAATGTGCTGGGACTCTTCCGTCAGTACGGCAGCCAGAAGCTGCTGGCGCTCTTCAACTTCTGCGAGGAGGGCAAGAAGCTGACCTTCGGCGGTAAGCTCACCTTTACCGATCTGATGACGGGCGAGAAGCAGACGACCAATTCCATCACGCTCCCGCCGTACGGCTTTATCTGGGCGCTGGAGGAATGATTCCGTTCTGTACATCAATAATCTCACAGCGAGATGATGCGTTATGAAAATCAGCGAAATTGCCGCCCTGGCGGGCGTATCGTCCGCCGCGGTCAGCCGTTATCTGAACGGCGGCAGTATCAGCGAAGAAAAAAAGGACAAGATCAAAAAGATCATCGAAGAAACCGGCTATGTGCCGAATGTCGCGGCGCGTTCGCTACGGCAGCAGCGAAGCAACAGCATCGGCGTCGTGGTTCCCAAAATCAATTCCGATTCGGTGAGCAACCTGCTCGAAGGCGTTTCCTCGGTGCTGAGCAAGTCGGGGTATCTGACCATCTTCGGCAATGCCGGCAACGACAAAAAGCAGGAGCTGGATTACCTGCGGATGATGCAGGAGGCAAAGTTAGCGGGCGTGATTCTGATGGGTACGGTACTGACGCCGGCGCATATCAGTTTCTTTAAGGAAAGCAATATCCCCATTGTCGTCTGCGGACAGAACCATTCCTCCGTCAGCTGCATTTACCACGACGACCGCCGCGCCGCGCGGGAGATCACGCGGCATATCATAGGCAAGGGGCGGCGCCGACTGGCATTTGTCGGCGCCGTGGAAGCCGACGTCAGCGTGGGACTCAACCGGCGCATCGGCGTGGAGGAAGCGATGAACGAGGCGGGAATGAATCCGGCCGGACTGGTGAGGACGCAGGTGCATTTCACGGTGGAAGAAGGCAGCAAGGGCATGAATGAGATTCTGGACAGCGGCTTTGTTCCCGACGGAGTAATCTGCGCGACTGACACGCTTGCTGTCGGTGCGATGAAAGTTCTCAAAGAGCGCGGATATGTGATTCCGGATAATGTGAGCGTCGGAGGCATCGGCGGAGGACTTGCGGGGACCATTATTTCGCCGACACTGACGACGGTGCAGCTCTTTCACCGCGAAAGCGGAGAGAAGGCGGCGCAGTTGTTGCTTTCGATGATTGATTATAACCGGGAGCATCCCGGCGAGAGGATGCCATCGACGCACACGATGCTTGGGTACAAGCTGATAGAGCGTGAGTCGGTGTAAAAAAATCAAGGAGGGACAGCCAAATGAATCAGAAACTGCTGTTATTGGATATCGACGGCACCCTGACCGAACCGGGGTATAATATTCCTCCCGCGTCGGCGCTGGATGCCGTGAGAAAGGCGCAAGCGAAGGGACACAAGGTCTTTCTCTGCACCGGAAGAAATCTTGCCATGCTCAAGCCGCTTCTGCAATACAATTTTGACGGATATGTCGCCAGTGCGGGCGGTTATGTGGTGTGCGACGGACATGTGGTGTTTGACCGTCCGATGAAGCCCGAGGTGTTCCGCCTTGCGATGGATGTTTTCGGACGCAACCATGTGTTCCGCACGGTGGAGTGTCTGGACGGCACCTACGGCGACAACGGTCTGGAGGACCTGCTCGAGGGCGCGGACGAATTCTCCAATTCCGAGCTGCTGCGCTTCCGCCGCCAGCTCAGCGAAACGTTGGACATCCGTCCCATGAGCGAATACAACGGCGCGCCGGTTTACAAAATCGTCTTCATGTGTACCGACAGGAGCCAGTTAGACGAGCCGATGGAGGTGCTGAAGGATCATTTTGTCTTTTGCGTGCAGAATTTGGAAGCGGTTGGCTGTCTCAATGGAGAAGTCTTCGGTCTGGACTTCAACAAGGGCATCGGCATCCGCAGGCTCTGCGAGTATCTCGGCAAGGACATTGCCGACACCATCGGCTTCGGCGACAGCATGAACGACAAGGAGATGTTCGAGGCGGTCGGCTACAGCGTATGCATGGAGAACGGACACCCCGCCATGAAGGAAATGGCGGATTACGTCTGTCCTGCTGTCGGCAACGACGGTCTTTACAAGGCTTTTGAAAAGCTGAACTTGATATGAAAAATTAACTAATTTTTTAAAATATGTTTGTAATTATTGTCAATTTACAACAAGTGCAAAAAGCGTTACAATGATATTGTAATCGATTTCAAGACGGTACGCATGTCTTGAAAAAATTAAAACAAAGGAGTGTTTTTATGGATTACAGAAAATGCGCGCAGGAAATCTACGATCTCGTGGGTCAACGGGAAAACCTGGTATCTGCCGCTCATTGCGCCACAAGACTTCGCCTTGTGACCAATGACAACAACAAAGTGGATATGAAGAAGCTCGAGGACGTCGATGGCGTCAAAGGCGTATTCAGCTCCAACGGACAGCTTCAGATCATCATCGGAACCGGCGCTGTCAATAAGGTTTAT
>ONID01000076.1 GCA_900317765.1 uncultured Eubacteriales bacterium
GATCCCTTCGCTCCCCATATCTGCGAGGAAATCTGGGAGAACATGGGCTTCGGCGGTATGATTGTCGAACAGAAGTGGCCGGAGTATGACGAAGCCAAGTGCGTTGATGAGACGGTGGAAATTGCCGTGCAGATCACCGGAAAGGTTCGCGCACGCATCAACATTTCCGCGGACGCCACCTCCGAGCAGGCGATCGCGGCAGCCAAGGCTGACCCGACTATCGCAGGACTGCTCGAGGGTAAGAATATTGTCAAGGAAATTTACGTCCCTGGAAGACTGGTCAATATTGTTGCGAAATAATCATCTCGCAGTTATTTGATAAAAAAATAGGTGGGTAAATGTGGGCATGAAGATAAAACAAATCAGATGGAATCACATAACAGTCATTCTTGTCATCCTTTTGTCGATGCTCATGTTTGCCCCTTACGGATGCAGGGTCTTCGATGACAAACCCGATGAGACCGTTCTTTCGGAGATCGTTCCCAAGTATCCCGCTCCGTCGTCACAGACGGATTCCGTCGAAATAGAAAGCAACAACGAAAAAGCAAACCAAAATACATCGGATGAGGGCAGTTTTCAACCTCTGACTCTGGATCAGCTGCGGGAGAAATTTCCCCACAGAAGGTATTGGAATCACTATAGCGGCGAAGAGAATAACCCTGACGGATACACAATCACTCCCTGTACTCACAATAAGAGAGACGTTTGTGAATGCAATGAATTTTTTTATTCGTCCCAGTGCTATGGATTTGTAGCAAAGATCACATATGATTATTACGGAATCAGCATGAGAAAATGGCCCTGGAATAAGGATATTGACAAGCTCAAAGCGGGAGACGTGCTTCTCCTGAAGAACGTGGGATTGTACAGGAGCAACCACCCGATGTGGCTGACGGATGTCAATACAGAAGTGATTACGTTTGTGGACTGTAATTCGCACTCCGATTGCGTGATCTGTTGGAATCAGACAATGCGCATGGAAGAAGTAATGAAATACGAGTTTGCCATTTATGTGGCCCCTCATAGATTGAAGGAAGCTACAATGGACACAGACACCGGTGATCATCATGTTGTTGATAAAAGCTATCCAACCGGTTTCCCCGCAAAGATGAAATACGAAACCCCCGTTTTTGAATGTCATCACAGAAATTACGGCAGACTTTGTCTGAGAAAAGGCGCGGAATGCACTGTCAACGAGGTATATACCGACGGGTGCTGCAAGGTGACATATCGAGGGAAAACAAAGGTAAAAACCTATTATTGCTTCTTCAACGATGTTGATCCCGTTTATGTTGTCATGGCGAAAGTCAGCAGCGTTTCCGAACAAATCCTCGCTCATAAAGTTACCGTGGAGGATCATTTTGTGTTTCAACCTCATACCGTTCTTCTATAATGCTTGGTGTTTGTAACAACACTATTCCATAAAACACTGCTTTTTTGTAATATATGAGCAATTCATAAAAAATCCCGGCTGTGTAAAAGATTTTACTTGACAGGCGGGATTTTTTGCTTTATAATGTTATCCGACATGTGTAAAGAAGATTACTTTACATCCAATACCGACATGGGTTGTTTTCCGACCACAGTAGCGCAAGGAGGTTTTTTCATTGGCTGTCGATCCAAAATTCACGGTGCTGTTAGACGTTTATGGAAATATCCTCACGGAAAAAGAACGCACCATGCTGGATTACTATTATAATGACGACCTGTCGCTCCGCGAGATCTCTGACAATGAGAACGCCGAGAGGCGCGAAAGACGCAGCTCCGGTGAACAGCCCGTCCGCGAGAACGACACGATCACGCGTCAGGGTGTGCGCGATACTATCAAGCGCGCCGAGGCAAAGCTGCTTTCAATGGAGGAAAAATTAGGTCTGGTTCAAAAGAGGAATGAGATGCTCGGAATGCTGGCTGACATTCGCAAGAACGCCGAAAAAGCGGCAGTGAGGGCGTATCAGTCGAGGGCACCCAAGGAGATCATCACAGCAGCCTCCGATATTGACACACTGGCGGAAAAAATGGAAGAATTGTTACAGTAAGAGAAAAGCGTCGAAGTTATTTCGTCATTTTCATTCTGTATTATTTTAGCGAGCGAATGCGAGCCCTCAGGGAGATGATTGTATGGCATTTGAGTCACTGACCGAAAAGCTGAGCAATGCGTTTAAGAAGCTCAGGTCAAAGGGAAAGCTGACCGAGAGCGATGTAAAAGAGGCAATGCGCGAGGTTCGCCTTGCGTTGCTTGAAGCGGACGTCAACTTCAAAGTTGCAAAGGATTTTACCAACCGTGTCACCGAAAAGGCGGTAGGCACTGAGATACTTGAAAGTCTTACACCGGGACAGCAGGTTGTCAAGCTGGTCAATGACGAGCTGGTGGAATTGATGGGCGGTGCGGCTGCACGCATAGCCGTTCCCAATCATCCGCCATGCATTATCATGCTCTGCGGTCTGCAAGGCTCCGGTAAGACCACGCACGCCGGCAAACTGGCTTACATGATGCGCAAGGAAGGCAGACACCCGCTGCTTGTCGCCTGCGACGTTTACCGTCCGGCAGCTATCGAGCAGTTGAAGGTGGTGGGTCAGAAGGCAGGCGTTGAGGTGTTTGAGATGGGACAGATCAATCCCGTCAAAATCACCCAGGAAGCCCTCAAATACGCCAAGGATCATGGCAATGACACCGTTATCATAGATACCGCCGGTCGTCTTCACATAGACGAGGCTCTCATGAACGAGCTCAAGGAGGTCAAGGCGGCTGTCAAGCCGCATGAAATCATGCTTGTAGTGGATGCCATGACCGGTCAGGATGCCGTCAACGTGGCAAAGAGCTTTAACGAGGCGCTGGGTATCGACGGCGTTATTCTCACCAAGCTGGACGGCGACACCCGCGGCGGTGCTGCTCTCTCGGTCAGGGCCGTGACAGGCAAGCCCATCAAATTCGTCGGTACAGGCGAAAAGCAGGAAGATCTGGAACAGTTCTATCCCTCCCGAATGGCCTCCCGCATACTCGGCATGGGCGACGTGCTCAGCCTTATCGAAAAAGCGGAGCAGAACATCGACGAGAAGAACGCGCTTGAGCTCCAGCAGAAGCTCAAGACAAGCACCTTTGATTTCAACGATCTTTTAGCACAGTTCCAGCAGATGCGCAAAATGGGTCCGCTCAAGAATCTCATCGGCATGATCCCCGGCATGAGCCAGCAGCTCGGCGACGTGGAGATCGACGACAGGATGATCGACCGGATTGAAGCCATCATCTATTCCATGACTCCCCGTGAGCGTGAGAAGCCCGATCTTCTCAACGCCAGCCGCAAGCGCCGCATTGCAGCCGGAAGCGGCATGAAGGTGGAGGACGTCAACCGTCTGGTCAAGCAGATCGAGATGATGCAGAAGATGTTCAAGCAGGTCGGCGGCAAAGGCGGCAAGGGTCTGCGCAACATGATGCGCGGCATGGGCGGTATGCGCGGCATGGGCAAACGATGAAAAGCAGGCGCTGATTCATTCCATAATGATCAAAGCTTGATTTCATATACAATCATTCAAACAAGAAATCCTGCATGGAGGTGAATATAACATGGCAGTAAAAATCAGACTTCGCCGTATGGGTTCCAAGGGCAATCCCTTCTACCGCGTGGTAGTCGCCGATTCCAGATACCCCAGAGACGGTCGCTTTATCGAGGAAATCGGTTCTTATGATCCTATGGCAAATCCTTCCGCAGTCAAGATCGATGCGGACAAGGCAAAGGCATGGATCGCTAACGGCGCTCAGCCTACCGATACCGTTAAGTCCCTGCTGAAAAAAGAGGGCATTCTTTAATTCTCATATTTCGTATGACTGGCTTTTTACATAAAGCCGAAAACGAAACATTATTCTCTGAGAATACTTCTTGACTGTGCGGCAATCCGCGAAAACGGATTGCCGTACAACTTTTCCAAAAACATCTGTTTTCTTAAATCAAATGTGTTCTTAAAAAATCCATGTGAGGAGGTATGTATCAATGAAGGAATTGCTCGCAGTTATCGCACGCGGTCTGGTTCAGAATCCCGACGGCGTGAGAGTGGAGGAGAGTGAGCCTGCCGAGGACGGCACCATCACATTCACACTCTTTGTCGATGAGGAAGACAAGGGTCGTGTGATCGGCAAGCAGGGCAGAATAGCCAAGTCCATCCGCACAGTCATGCGTGCCGCTGCAACCCGTGAAAATAAAAGGGTTGTCGTCGAGATCGACTGATGCCGATTCATCAGATACTTTCGCAGTCCGTTTGATCAGAGAATCTGACAAACCGGCTGCGTTTTTTGTTAATCTTAAAAATATGTTTATTCATTTAGCTCAAGATGTGGTATAATTACTTTGTATCTGTATGATTTTGCACAGGAAATCAATTACATATATTAAAGGGAATGACGATCATGAAACAGTTTTTGGAAACCGGCAAGATCACCGGCACTCACGGGCTGAAGGGCGAAGTGCGTGTGCAGCCGTGGGCGGACTCGCCGGAGTTTCTTGCGGAATTTGACGAGCTGTATCTCGATAAAGGGGCAAAAAAAATCGGGATAACATCCTCACGCGTGCACAAGAATATGCTTATTATGAAGATAAAGGGCGTTGATTCCATCGAGGAAGCCGACCGGCTCAGAAACAAGGTGCTGTACATGAACCGCGACGACGTGGAATTGGAAGAGGGCGCCTTCTTCATTCAGGACCTTATCGGACTCGACGTGATTGACGACGACACAGGCGAAAGGCTCGGCAGACTCGACGATGTGAGCGAAACCGGCGCAAATGACGTGTATCATGTCAAGACTGACGACGGCAGGGAGTTTTTGATACCCGTTATCCCCGATGTGGTGAAGGATATTTCGCCGGAATTCGGGTATATAAAAATTTTCAGGATGAAGGGTCTGTTTGAGTGATGAGAATAGATATTCTGACGCTGTTCCCTGAAATGTGCGAGCGGGTGCTGGACGAAAGCATCATCGGCAGAGCGCGGAGAAACGGCATTATTTCGGTAGAGTGCCACAATATCCGTGATTACACCGCCGACAAGCACCGTCATGTGGATGATATGCCGTATGGCGGGGGTCAGGGAATGCTCATGAAGCCGGAACCCATTGAAGCATGCTTCCGTGCGATATCCGCGCAGTGTTCTTCCCGCCCTTTTCTGATTTACATGTCGCCAAAGGGAAGGGTATTCAACCAGCGCATTGCCCGCGACCTGCTCAAAATGGAGAATATCTGTCTGCTCTGCGGGCATTATGAGGGAATTGACCAGCGTGTCATTGACAGCATGGTGGATATGGAGCTTTCGGTCGGGGACTATGTTCTCACGGGCGGCGAAATGCCGGCGCTGATCGTTGCCGACGCGGTCTGCCGCATGGTTCCGGGAGTTCTCGCCGAGGACGCCTGCTTTGAGGAGGAAAGTCACTATGCCGGTCTTCTCGAACATCCGCAGTATACGCGGCCTCCGGTCTGGAACGGCATGAGCGTTCCGGAAGAGCTGCTTTCCGGACACCATGCGAGGATCGCAGAATGGAAAAGGCTGAAGGCGCTTGAGCAAACCGCGAAATACCGTCCCGATCTTCTCGCTTGGGCGGATATTTCTCCGAAGGAAAAACAATATCTGATGGAAAAACAACTAATATAATGACTTTGTGATAAAAATGTTTTGGTCGGATAGTGCAAGTTAGCATGAATATTCACGTTTATGGCTTTGATGGAGGGTTTAAAATTATTTTACACAGCAGTTATAAAATTAAGACGAAAATTTGTTAAATATGCCTTAAATATTCTTTTTCTGAATCGGAAAATTTTTTCTTGAAAAATTAGATAAGATCATCAAAAAAACGCGTCGAACGATAAAAGCACATTAAAAAAACTATGCAAAATGCACGACATAATCATTTAAATTAGTTCTAAATTACTCAATTGTTTTTGACAAATGGTTATTATGTACAACTTGATGATGTGCTAAAGCAGTCTTTATTGTTTATCGAGCCAAAATTGTATGAAGGCAGTTGACGTATGGAAAAAATGTGGTATAATATCAGTGTTGAAGCTGACAAAAATACACGTGTTCGTTTTTCATTCGCAGCATGGTGCTTTTTGTTTTTGGCGGCTGAACCAAACTTAGTTTACATTCCCCATTCTTTCCGCAAGGAGGTTTTTCACATGGTTTTTAGAGAAGTAACAGTGCAGAATCAGGTAGGTCTTCACGCCCGTCCCGCTACATTCTTTATTCAGAAGGCAAATGAATTCAAGAGCACTATCTGGGTTGAGAAGCAGGAGAGAAGAGTCAATGCAAAGTCTCTTCTTGGTGTTCTTTCTCTTGGTATTGTAGGCGGCATGGATATTAAGATTATTGCCGACGGTCCCGATGAGAACAATGCCGTTGAAGGTCTTGTCAAGCTGGTCAAGTCCGGTTTTGCTGAGTAATTATTTTTCTACAAGAAAGCGAATGCTTCGGTAATGCGGTATCTTTACGGCATAAGGCAGGGAAACGGCAGCTCATTTGTCAAGGGCTGGCTGAAGGAACGTTTTGCCGCAGAGATCTCCGCTCTGGGAGCCATGAGATTTACGTTATTTTAATATCTTATCATTCGTTACGGAATTTTCGATGATAAATGTGCCGACGAGCGAGCGAATTTGCCGGTAAATTTATATCGTGAATTCCTTTTCTTTTTGATTTTTTTATTTCTGTTGAATCTATGCGGATTTTGATGTAGAATACAGTTATAGAAATGTAAGGATGGTGTCAGCGGCTTTGCTAAAGAAAAACGACGTAATACAGACTGTGATTGAGGGGATGACTTCCGAGGGAAGCGGCGTGGCACATATTGACGGAATGGCCGTCTTTGTGCCGCATGCAGCTCCGGGTGACGTTTGCGAGCTGATCATCATAAAAGTGACAGGGAGCTACGCTGTCGGCAAGATGAAATCCCTCATAAAGGCAGGAGCGGGAAGGTGTGAGCCCGACTGTCCGTCCTGTCCGAAATGCGGCGGCTGCACCTTTCGCCATCTTACCTACGCGGAGGAGTGCCGCATAAAGCTGCAACGCGTCAACGACGCTGTGAAGCGGATCGGCGGTGTAGAGATGGAAGCGGAGGAATTCATATCGTCAGACAGTCCTGACCGTTACCGCAACAAGGCGCAGATTCCCTTTGGAAGCGAGAAAGGACAGGCGGTCTTTGGATTCTATGCCGAACGCAGCCACAGAATCATTCCGTTTTCCGACTGTCTTCTCCAGCCGGAGATCTTCGGAGCGATAGCGCAGGCGACCGCCAATTTTCTCAATGACACGCCTAATGATATTTATGACGAACAGTCGGGAAAGGGAAGATTTCGCCATCTTTACATCCGCAGAGGCTTTGCAACGGGCGAGATCATGGTCTGTGCGGTGGTCAATGGAAACGGTCTTGTCAGGGAGGACGAATTTGTGCGCCGGATACGCGCCGTTTCTCCCGAGATCAAAAGCATTGTCATCAATTCCAACCGCGAAAAAACCAATGTCATCTTGGGCGGAAAATGCCGCACAGCATGGGGCAGTGATACGATTCGAGACATGCTCTGCGGGGTGACGTTTGAAATATCGCCGCTGTCGTTCTATCAGGTCAACCGCGCACAGGCGGAAAGGCTGTACCGGAGAGCCGCCGAATACGCTTGCCTGGACGGAAGCCAGGTGGTTTTTGACATCTACTGCGGCACCGGAACGATAGGGCTGACAATGGCTTCCAAGGCAAAGGAGCTCTACGGCATCGAGATAGTGCCGGACGCGGTGAAAAACGCCATTCGCAACGCGGAGATCAACGGCATTGCCAACGCAAACTTCATTTGCAGCGATGCGTATGAAGGTGCGCAGAAACTGAAGGCAGAGGGGATAACACCCGATGTGGTTATCGTTGATCCGCCGAGAAAAGGCTGTTCACAAGAGACCATTTCGCTGCTTGACCGGATCGAACCGGAACGTCTTGTTTACATATCCTGTGATCCGGCTACACTCGCCCGGGACATCGCCAGACTGACCGCAACAGGCTGGCAATTGGAAAAATTCACAGCGGTGGATATGTTTCCGCGCACAGCCAACGTCGAGACGGTGGCGTTGCTGACCGGAAAGCAGGTCAATGACTGATCGGTATCACAGATGGAGGTGCAGTATTACGAAAGCAAAAGAAAACGGAAAAACGGAATGTATAACACGCGAATTCAAATGGCAGACAGCAGTGAATATTTTTATATTGCTTGCCGTGCTCTTTGCCTTTTACCTGATGTATTTCAGGAGTGAGGGATTGCTTCAGGCCAAGGGCATCGCCGCGTTCAAGTATTTTACCGTGCTGTCGAATGTCTTCGGGGGCGTGATGGCTGCGGTGTGGCTTACCTTCAATGCCCTTTTGAAGAAAAAGGCATTGCCGCGTCCGGTAGTTCTGCTCAAGTATGCGGCGGCTGTGTCCCTGGGACTTACCTTTGTGACTGTTATGGTGTTTTTGGGACCTTTGTACGGATATATCGCCATGCTGAGAAAGGCGAACCTGTGGTTTCATCTGCTGATTCCGCTGGCGGCGATGGCAGAATTTGTCTTTTTCAACAGGGAAAGGGTCAGCGTCAGAAACTGTGCCGCTTCCATGCTGCCGATGTTCCTGTATGCCTCCGCCTACCTTACATACAACCTGATCATGGGCAGGGGCGACGATCCGTTCCAATATGACTGGTACGGTTTCCTGTTGTGGGGATGGGGCGTCGGCGTCGGTATTTTTGCGGTGATTTGCGCCGGAACCTTTGGTATAGCGGCGCTGCTGCGAAAACTCAATGGCATTGCACATCATCAAGGAAACGACAAATAACCTCTATTCAAAAGAAGCACCAAAGCTCAGAAAAAGCGGGCTTTAGTGCTTCTTTTGAATTAATTTAGTAATATTTTTCTGAATCTCTTCCGGTGCTCTTATGTTCAGGCGATTCCACTATATTCCATCTTTTTTCATCGCTTGTCAATGTTTTCATGAAAAAACTTGAAATAATAACAAATTTATGTATAATATTTATTGAAGGCTTTTGCTTTAATTTCAAAGTATAATATGCCTAAGGAGGAAGATACAATTGAGCAGAATACTGGTAGCGTTTTTCAGTGCAAGCGGTGTGACAAAGGGAATTGCCGCAAAAATCGCATCGGCACTTGGTGCGGACGTATTTGAGATTATTCCGGAACGCCCTTACACCAAAGCCGATCTCAACTGGCTGGACAAAAGAAGCCGCAGTTCTGTTGAGATGAAGGACAGAAGCTGTCGCCCGAACATTGCATTCCGTGTTGTCGATATGGAAAAGTACGACACGGTTTTTTTAGGATTCCCGGTGTGGTGGTACAGGGAGCCTTCCATCATTGACACCTTTATGGAGTCGTACAATTTTGACGGAGTAAAAGTGATTCCCTTCTGCACCTCCGGCGGCAGCAAGATAGGCGATACATACAAGAATCTTCAGGCATTGGCTCACGGCGCCAGCGTCTCCGAGGGTGCAAGGATTCCCGCCCGGGCAACATCCGAAGAGATCCGTCAATGGGCGCAAATGCAGCTTGCCAATTAACATCGAAGGGGTTCATCTTCATAAGTATTGTCTGATCATCATCCCGATAGAGTAAGAAAAGGAGTAATCATATGCTTGGTAATTTCAGTTATCACAACGCGACAAAACTGTATTTCGGCGAGGATTCACTTGAATTTCTCAATGAGGAGCTGCCTAAGTACGGTGAGAAGGTGCAGCTCATTTACGGCGGCGGCTCTGTTAAGCGCAACGGCATTTACGACGCTGTGGTGAATATCCTCAAAGCAAACGGCAAAACCGTTGTGGAAGACGGCGGCGTTATGCCGAATCCCACTGCGGAGAAGCTGCGCGAGGGCGTCAAGATTGCCCGTGAAAATCACGTTGATCTGCTTTTAGCGGTAGGAGGCGGTTCCTGCTGCGATTACGCGAAGGCGGTTTCGGTTTCCGTTTACTGTGACGACGACCCGTGGGACAAATACTTCGAACGCTTTGAAGAACCGGACTGCGAGATTCTTCCTGTCGGATGCGTGCTGACTATGGCGGGAACAGGCTCCGAAATGAACGGCGGTTCGGTCATCACCAACCACGACAAGAAACTCAAAATCGGTCATGTGTTCGGCGACGATGTCATGCC
>ONID01000216.1 GCA_900317765.1 uncultured Eubacteriales bacterium
TTCCAACGTTGCTTCCATATACATTTCATAATCCAGCGAGGCAGTTTTGGTATTCAGAAGGGTAAATTTATAATTCCACTTGGTACCGGGAGCGATCACCTTGTCGCCACCCGCTGAACGCACAGTGACATGACCATCCTCATAGTAGGTGCAGAACATGGTCAAATCCCTCTTGACCACTAACTCCGCTTCAAGAGGAACATCGTCGCCATCACTGTTGCTGACCTTCCTTGCGTCGTCACCTATGGAAATCGTCGTTCCATCGTCCTTGTTTTTATTCATATTGCGCAAACGACTCGCGAGAACCGCCGCTGTAAGCAGTCCCAGCAAAAGCAATATCAATAATAGTATGGACAGCTTTTTTTTATTGTTCATCTCTCAGCCGCACCCTTTCAGAATTAGTTTGGAGTGTGGAGTGTGGAGTGTGGAGTGATAATTGTAACGAAATCGCGCCGTCAATCTATCCCTTCACGCTGTCAGCCTCGCACCGGAAAATGTTTGCTTTTTGCTTGTTTGCTTTTTGCTTTTTTGCTTTAGCAAACATCGGAAAGCCTGCGTTCACGACCGCCTTTCCGCCGCTTGCGAAAACAAAAGATATTCCCCGTTCCCTGCCCCTCCTCCTGTGGAGAGGAGCAGGGAACGATATGCCGATTATTAAAGGATTATCTGTTTTGACCCGGAACCTTTCAGCTCCGGAGATTATTTAGTTCAAGCGAATAATTACCTGATCAGGAATAATATCTGTAGAATTTTTTTACAATCCAGCAGAAATTAGTCGATCTGGGTTGCCGTGGCGTTGAGGGTGATTTCCACTTTATTATCTGTTGCATGATCGCCCAGATATGTGTCTTTGATATCATTGTCGGAAGTAGTGGAGAAAGGCCATTCCCAAGTAACTTCAAAAGTAGTTGTTGTTCCATCCACGGTGTCGCCAACATTGAAGACCTGCTTATTAGCGGTACTCGCGATTGCTGCGGCAATTGTATCAACAGTATATTCAGTATCACTTCCCTTGATTTTGAAAACCAGCGGGCAGTAAGCATTGTTTTCTGCATCTTTCCAGCCGATGGCGGTAACCGTTGCGGAATAGGTTACCTCGAAAGAAACTTCAGGTGTGCCGTGCATAATGAATTTGGCAAGTGTGCCTTTTGTGCCGGGAGCAACAGCCTCGACGGCAGCCTTGACGGAAATACCTGACGTTTCATCTGTGCCTGTATTAGTATCTTTTAAATAGTTTTTGTAGAATGCTTCGCCATCAGTAGTGAAAGTTACACCCCAAATAGCAACGCGTGCTTCGTCTTTGCCAGCGGTACCGCCAGTGGTGTACTTAGCGAAAGAGCCGGAGATAATGCAGGTGGTGAGAAGAGCGAAGACCAGCATGACAGCGGCGATTCTCATTGTTCTGTTCTTTTTCATGTTTGTTTTTCTCCTTTCGGGTCGGTGACCCAAGTGATGTAAATCGGCATTGGAATCTCTTTTCCGAAACGCGCCGTTTTCAAAGAGCGCCCTTCGGAAGTGGTTTATTGCAGTCCAGACCGACGGGCAAGCCGTCGGCACGGGGATGAAATAACAAATTAGTGAGAAGTGATTAGTGGACAGTGATCAGTGAAGAGCAGAAATCGAATATTACTTCATGAGGGCTTCCGTATCCGCCTGCTGCTGCTTTTCGTATCTGCGGCGGCGAATGGCATCGTAACCGATGAGAAGCAGTATCGGCAGCGCGATGCACACCACAAGTCCCGGGGTGCTCTGCATGAAAAGGATCACATTGCCTGCTCCGCTGATTTTGGTGAGATAGACGCCCACTACTTTATCGGCGGGGACGAGATCGTCGTCCTCGGTGTTGTTGGCGTCGCCCTGTGTGCGGAAGGATATGCCCTCTGCTTCCTTTACAACTTCCACAACGCGGTGGGTTACCACGCTGTTGGAGCTGGAAGCAGGGTCAAAGAACGAAATAATGTCGCCCTTCTGGATTTCCGACGGATCGGAAACAACCTTGTCTATCACCAGATCGCCGCCATTGATAACGGGAGACATGGAGTCGGTCATTACGATAAACGGACAATAGCCGCCGAAACTCGGCACTTCGTCTGCGTTGGTGTAGCTCTTGATGATCATGGTCATGTTGGCTATGAGTATCGGAGCAAGAATCAGGCAAAGCAGAACGCCGATGGCTGTCAGCACACTGTCCTTTGCGGTCTTTTGAGGTTTTGCCGAACTGGCTGCCTCCGCCGCGGTGGCCTCGTTTTTTTCCGCCTGCGCGGAAGTTTCTTCCACAGCTTCCGCAGCTGCGGTTTCCTCTGTCTGCGCGGGAGTTTCTTCCACAGCTTCGGCAGCTGCGCCTTCCTCCGCCTGCGCGGGGACTTCTTCCACAGCTCCCGCTGCTTCGGCAGCTGCGGCTTCCTCCGCCTGCGCGGGGACTTCTTCCACAGCTCCCGCTGCTTCGGCAGCTGCGGCTTCCTCCGTCTGCACGGGGGGTTCTTCCACAGCATTCACAGCTTCCGCTGCTTCAGCAGCTACGGCTTCCTCCGCCTGTGCCGGAACGCTTTCGATCTCAGTCGGCACTTCCGCAGACTGAACGGCTGTTTCTTCGACTGCCGTTGTTACTTGCTTTTCGTCCGCCATTGGCTTCTCCTACTTTCATTATATTATTATCACAATTCAGAGGGAAATACCATCTTTTGGACATGATATTCCAATCAAATTATATCAAATGTTCATTTGCTTGTCAATAAAAACAGGATTAAAATATGCACAAATAATAAAATGAAATTTGACATTTTTCTCATTATGATGAAAAAATGTCGAATATGGGCGATGCACATTCACATCTGTATACCTGTTTTTACCCCGCAAGCGAAGCAATTACTACATATAGGCATCGGACTGCTTTCCATCGCCTCAACGGCGGAAAAATACGGCGGCACGGCAGAATTCTCCCATGAAGGCAACCAGTTTTACACCGACATTATGATCCCCATGTCCAACGATTGGGACAGCTGAACCCAATAAACCGCTTATTCATTTAAAAAGGGCTTGAATCACACGGTTCGAGTCTTTTTTGTTCCAAAGCAAGGCAGCCAGTCAAAGCAAATCTTTTTTATTCCCAGCCAGATGCTTCATAAATTCTTCACAAATCATTTTAAGTAAACTAAAGGTTGCGTTTTTATAATAAAGCCATCAAAAGCGAGAGCACCATAGAAAAGGGAGCAAATCAAAATCGCTTTCACAGGAGGTAACATTATGAAAAACTTCAAGAACATGTCAGAAATCGTCAAGGCTGAAAATCAGAAGAAAAAGAATCTCAGAATCTATATCGCCGCGCTGCTTGCGGTACAAATGCTCATGCTGCTCATGTCGGGCTGCGTTTCGGCAACCGACAGTTCATCGGTCTCCGGCACAACCAACAGTTCCGCGGCGGTCGTGACTCTGGCAAATGACGACGAGACGGAAGCCTCCGCCACCAAGAAAACATCCGGAAGCGGTCTCTCGGCGGATGAATTATTCACCGACCGCGACCTTGAACAGACTCCCGATCTCAGCGAGGCAAAGGAGCTCACGCTGCAATCCGGCAAGGACATCACCATCTCCAAAGCCGGCGTCTATCACATCACCGGCAGCGCGGAAGACTGCACC
>ONID01000046.1 GCA_900317765.1 uncultured Eubacteriales bacterium
GCGGCTTCTTCAAGACGGCATATAAATTCGGATTTCCGTTTATTCTCTTTATTGTCATTTCGTTTATTCTGATCATCGTTGTCGAGGTGCTCCACCACATTCCCGGTCTGGAATTCCTGAACGGCACCGACACCATGTGCAGCACAACCATGTGGATTATCCTCGCCGCAGGCTTTGCGGTATATGTCCTTGTGACATTTGTTTCCTCCCGCGTGGCAATGAAGCGCTTTGAAAGGGTGGATATGTGATTCCTCTCTCAATATGAAAACCTCCATATGAAAAAATACCGGTCGGGCTGCCTGATGCAATCCGATCGGTATTTTGTTATTGACATATTTTTATCATTTTATCCTGATTACTCAACTGTAACAGTGATTGTTTCAGACTTTACGCTGTTGCCGCTGCCGTCAGTGATGACGCAGTAGACCTTCATGCCCTCCCATGTCTTGTTGGCGGGAGCAAATGTGGAAGCGTAGTCGTGACCAGGCCAGTATTTCCAGTCGGAAGAACCGGCCTTCTGATAATACCACTTGTAGGTGAGGTCGCTGCCTGTTGCCTTCAGTCTGAAGTATGTTTTCTGACCGTCGGATGTCTTGACGTCTGCGGGCTGCTGTGTGACCTTGATCTCTTCAGCCTTGACTGCTTCGTTCTTGGCAGCAGACTTCCAGACTGCATACAGAGTGGTATCTCCGCTGACTGTGATCTTGGCGCCTGCCTTGTATTCTGCCTTTGTCGCTGTCTTGGACTTTGCCCAGCCTTCAAAGGTGTAACCGTCGCGTGTGGGAGCTGTCTTGCTGAGAGCGGTGGACTTGCCTGCGGTCATCTTCTGGTTTGCGGGTGCGTTCTTGCCGCCGTTGGCGTTGTACTTTACGGTAACGGACTTGCCTGCGTTCTTCTTGGCCTTTACTGCGTTTTCAAGCGTTGTCCATGTCTGCTTGCCGATGATGCCGTCAGCTGAAATCTTCTTGTCCTTCTGGAACTGTGTAACTACCTTGGCTGTGTTGCTGTCATACTTGGAATTGGTGCTGACATTGTAGCCGATATACTTTAAGGCAGTCTGTACATAAAGCACATCGTTGCCGCTGAGAACCTTGCTGTTCTTGTTATACTTGAGAAGTCTGCTGTACTTGACCTTGATGCTGTCGGGATCAGAGACTGTCTTGGTTGTGGTTTCTGCTTTGGCTGTGGTTTCTGTCTTGACTTCAGCTTCCTTTGTAACCGTGGCTGTTGCCTTTGCTGAACCTGAAGAAGCCTTCTTTGCGCCGTAGAGCGAATCAAAATACTTGTCTGTGGGCTGAACAACGTGGCAAATGCGGCGGCCTCTGCCTGTAGTCTGCCAGCTGTTGAGCTCTCTCCATGTCATCTTATTGACTCTGACCAGGCCTCTTCCGTCCGAGTTGCCGTCAATGTATGTAACATAGTCCTCGTTGTAGCCGAGAATGACGAAAGAATGAGCCTTGCTGCTGTTGTAGGAGCAGTCCCTGTTGGCAGTTGTACGGACATATGCGCCGACTCTGACACCTGCGTTGACAAACTGTCTGTAAGAAAATGTGCTGCCTCCGCGGATAACCGCTTTGGAGTGCTTGAAGGAAGAACCGTTGCCTACCCATTCATTGTAAAGGGTGTTGTAAACGGCGTTGGCGTAAATGTAGCACTGCCAGCCGAAGGTCTTGGAACCTGTTGTGTTGTTTCTGATATAGAATCTGTTGGAGCCTGTCATTTTGGAGGAACCGAGCGGCGCCTTGGTCTGGCTGCTGCAGCTGCTGCTGGCATAAAGACCAATATTGCCGTTGAATACCTGCGTGAGCTTCTTGGCAAGCTCGGGAGAAGAGGTAAAGTTATATGCGTTCATCTGACTTGCTTTATAGATATGGGATGCTGCGTAAACCTGATTGAATTCGTTGAAGGGTAATGCAAATGTAAGCGCTGTTAACATGAGTACGAGTGCTGCTGCTTTCTTTTTGAAACTTTTCATCTTTAAAATCCCTTTCCTTATGTCCGTCATCTATGCTCACGGACATTTGTCAAAGTGTTTACTGATTTGTTCCGAATCGGTAACAGCCGGTTACAATCAAGCGGCTGTTTAATGTCAACTCGGTAACAAAGGTTACAAAAGATTAACATCATTATAACCTAAGACTTCCAAATAATCAACCCTCTTGTGATACTTTCATGCATATGTACATTTTTCATCTGTAATCGGCAATGCTTTTGTGTATTTCATTTAAAGCTAAGCTGCAAAATTTCACTAAAAATGCAATAATTCTATTATTTTGTTACTATTTAATTGTAACAAACACCTGTAACAGCCCGAAAATCGTGATGATTATTTGATGAGATCGGATTTTCGTCTTGCAATAATCTTTTTAGTTATATATAAAGACATTACTTCGTGTGATTGATTTTAAAAACAGCAAAAATAACATATTCTGTCAAACAAACCTTGTAATTTGCTGTAAATGGTTATATAATAGTTACAAATACATCTGAAGAAAGGGTTCCTGTCAAGATGAATCAACAAAAGAAAACAACAATGCGGCTGTACGCCCTGAGGCATACCCTCCTGATTCTTACCTCGCTCACTTTATCCATCGCCATGCTGGTATCTCTGACGGCATGTGATTCGACGCAGCATCAATCGAAGAATGATAAACCCGCGGAGCTGAAAGCGGTGGAACTGAGCCGGGACGAGAAAAACGAAATCGGCACGATGCTCGAGTACACAGCCAACCGCACCTACGACAGCAGCGATCCGGCACAGGAAGGAATCGCGCTGTTTCTCACCATAAGTCCCAGAGAAGGATTATGGGGAATGTCACAATATCCCATGCTGGAGGGAAAGGCAGAAGAATTTGTTTATGACCTTGACAGCAAACATTACAAAAAAGACCCGCTCAAAGCTTTCAAAGGCGGAAAAAAAGAGTCCTTCATGGGTTACATAAAATATGAAGGCAAAGCAGTAGACTGGATGATGAACCATATACTGAATTTCAAACCGACGCATCCTTCTGAGCCCACTCCGTTCTATAACGGCCAATTCGATTCCGACGATCCGGAAGGGCTGCGGTACTACTATTATAAAGGAAACTATTACATGGAATTCTTTCTGGGACTGGGTGACAATCTTGCCTACGGTCTTTCGTTTGAAAAGGTCGTTTCCGACGGGCAGACCTATTATATAGAGTACCGGCACCAATACGCGGCAAGCATGGCGGAGGATGGTGAAGATTACGGATCCCCCATTGAAACCTCCTATGCCACCTTCAGGAAAGCCATCATCGACGGCAAAGAATACTGGTCAATCGTCAAGCTAAGCGATACCTCCTATTTTGACTTTTCGCCGTATTATCCCGACAAGACTGACGAGAGCTGGAAAAAACTGTATCTCAGCACCATCAAAAAAAGCCGCTCCGGCGGAAACGACTTCCATTACTCGCTGGCATACATTGACGACAATACTGTCCCCGAGCTGATCATTGAACGTGAATCATATGCAGGCGGAGGGGAGATATACACCGTTTACAATGACAAACTGAGCAGCCTGGACATCGGCACCTACGGGCTGAAATATATAGAAAAGAAAAACCGCTTTATCAACTCACACGGACATATGGATGACTATGACGATACAGTCTATCAAATCGAAAAGGGAAAATTTGTGCGTGTGGCAGGGGGACACTTTGGTCTCGATGACGATACGGACCTCAGCCATATCAAGGGCGATATAGAGGATTATTACTCCTATTACTGGGGAGACAAAAAGGTATCAAAAGCCCAGTATCAAAAAAATCTGAAGAAGGCTTTTGACGCCACTTCCGCCATCACGCCCTATCATCGGATGTGGAACGCCGACATTATGTTCCGCCGAATCAAAAACGGATTTTATGACGTCTACCCTATTCACGAAATACCCGAAGAAAATAACTGACCGGACAGGCCTATAATATAGATAAAGGAGAAAGTGCATCTATGAAAAACGCAGCCAAAAAAGTATTTCAGACACTCATATCGACAGTCATCACAACTGCAACCATCCTGTCCCTTGCATCATGCGTCGGACAGTCAAAGAAGGATTATAAATCCGTGAATCTGAGTCGGAATGACAAGAACGAGATTGCAAAGCTTCTTGTCAATTGCGGCAATCTCAATTACGACAGCAGCGACCCGAAGGACGAAGACACAGCCATATTGCTCACAATCGGTCCGATTTACGGCTGCTGGTGGATGTTTCAGGACGGTGAAACAGAAGAAAAAAGAGAAAGCTACTACGCATTGGACGAAAACCAGAATTATGTCAAAGACCCGCTCAAAGTCTTCGATCCCGATAACGAGGAAGGTGTGACAGGTTATTCAAAGTATGACGGAGAATCCGTTGACCAACTGATCAGGAATGTATTCCATATGGAACCGACTCATGACACAACACCGAAAGTATTTGACGTTGAACTGGTGTTGGATTCGCCTGATTCCACCGTCAAACTGAAGTATTACTACCACAAAGGGTATTATTATGCGGAGGAGGCCTACGGTATCTGCGGCATGAACGGTGAGGGGATCGTATTTGACAGCATTGTTTCCGACGGAACAGACTACCATATCCAATACACTTTCAAACAGCAGGCGCTGTCCGATGGAACAGACGACGAAGCGTGGGAAGATACTTCTGACATCACCGCATATGCCACCGTCAGGAAGACAGCGGTTGACGGAAAACCATGCTGGTCGGTCGTGAAACTGAATAAGAACCGGTATTTCGATTTTTCTCCCTACAACTCCGGGCAATCCGATGATGCATGGAAAAAGCTCTATATCAGCTACATAAGAAAATATTACAAGCAAAACGAAAGCAGCGATTATTCACTGGCATACATCAACGATGACGACATTCCAGAGCTGATCATTGATTCCGGGATAATGGCAATCAACGGAGCGGTCTGTACCGTCTACGACGGCAAGCTACAGACAATGGACGTATGGCCTTCAGGCTTGTCTTATATTCAGGAGAAAAACGCCTTTATCATAAAAAGCGGAAGAATGGACACCTACTTCGATGAGGTATACAAAATTGAAAAAGGACAGTTCGTTGTCACTGCCAAGGGCAATTACGGTCTGGAAGACGAAGAGGATTACGGAGAAGATAGAGAAGAAGCCGAAAGGCATTACAAATATTACTGGAACGGGAAAAGGGTGTCCAAGAAACAGTACAATACAAATCTTGAAAAAGCCTTTGACTCTTCCAATGCTGTTGTTCCGTATGATAATCACTATTCCGCTGCTCAGATGATACACATACTCAACAACAACCTGTACGCGGTTTATCCGTCCAGTGAAAATGTATCTGAGGAATAACCCATCTATTTCCTATCCCCCCTGCGCGGCTCGGAATGATGCCGCACAGGGGCATTTAATTATACAGAGAAAAATTTATATTATTTCCCTTGAAGTGCTCAGTCCATTGCGATACAATATAATGAAAAAGCAGATTTCAGCATTTTCTTCCGGAGGGAACAGATTCATTATGAAAAAAACGAGATTCATAATAAAGCTCACAGCCATTCTGCTTGTGCTGACCATGCTGCCGTCCTCGCTGGCCTCATGCAGCCGCGATGACGGTACCGACAAGGCTATCAGCTATTCGCTCACCGATGAACCGAAAAATCTTGACCCGCAGATGGCTTCGGACAACAATTCACTGCTTGTGATACGCAACATTTTTGAAGGACTGACTCGCTTCGACCAGAACGGCAGCATCATCCCCGGCGTGGCGGAGGACTGGAGCGCCAGTCCCGACTTCACCGAATACACCTTCCGCCTGCGCAAGAACGCCGTCTGGTCCGACGAGGAACACACTCCCGTCACAGCGCACGACTTCGTGTTTGCCTGGCGCAGAGCGCTTGACCCTGCCACCAAATCCACCACCTGTTCAGCGCTCTTTCCCATCAAAAACGCCCGCGCCGTCAACAGCGGCGAAATGCAGCCGGAATCCCTCGGCGTCACCGTTATCGACGACTACACGCTCAAGGTTTCCATGGAATACTCCTACGCCGAATTTGTGCTTCTGACGCCAAACGCGGTGTTCATGCCCTGCAATGAGGCGTTCTTCCTCACCACGAAGGGTCATTACGGGCTGGATGACGACTACATCATCAGCAACGGTCCCTTCGTCATTGCCAAACGCGGATGGAACCACGACAACTACGTGCGCACCATTCGCAACGAGAATTATGCCGGTCACAATCCTGTCAATCCACGGGTGCTGTACTTCGGCATACGCAGTTCCGACACCGATTATTTCCAATTGCTGGAAAACGGAACGGTGGAATCGGCTGTCATTGAAACGCAGAACATCAGCAAGTTAGAGGGAACCGATTACAAATACACCACCATCACCGACACGACATGGGGTTTTCTGTTCAATGTGGAAAAGCCCGCGCTGGAACTGCCCGCCATACGACGTTCCCTGATGGCTTGCGTCACCAATGAAGCCTGCACGGATACGGACGGCAAGAGCCTCATTCCATACGGCTTTGAATCGGCTAACGACATCATTCCTCCCTCCACCCACATCAACGGACAGCTTTACCGCGAACTCGCCGGCGGCGGATTCAAGGAGACTTTCAGCACTGACAACGCGAGAAAAAACATGAACAATGCGCTCGCCTCCGTCGAGCTGAGACGTATGCCAAACATCACGCTTATCTGTCCGGACGACGAGCAGATTATCAAACTGATGCAAAGCATCATGCGCTCATGGCAGCAGTATTTGTACGTATATGTCAACATAGAACCTCTTGACATGAGTACCCTGCAATACCGCATTAATCTGGGGAATTATCAGATAGCCTTTTATCCCATCTCCCCTTCCAAGGACGATCCCCTTAACACGCTCAACCGTTTTACGTCGGACTACCCCTCCAATCCCGCATTTCTCAAACATCCCGCCTATGATAAATTGGTGCAGATGGCATCGACACGCAGCAACACAGAGGATGTCCTTGCGGCCATGGCTGCCGCGGAAAAATATCTCAACACATACGTTGTTTTCTACCCGATTTATTACGAAGTCACCTATTTCGTCATGAAGCCGACCGTATCAGGCATCTATTTCTCTCCCTTCGACGGTGCGGCTGATTTTGCCAACTGCAAATATCTGGAATAAACAGTATCCCTGAAAGCATTTTTCAAAATACACTGTCTCAGCAAAAGGAGCACAACCATGAACACTGAATCACTCTCCCAATTGCGTCAGCGGCTGCTATACGAAGGGCTGTGCGACGTGGGATTCAGCCGGATAGACGAAACCGTTCCGCCCGACCTTGCGCGGTATCATTACGCCGTAACGCTGATGTACCGTCTCTCAGACGCAATTGTTGACGAGATAGACGCTTCCCCGACCTACGCCTATTTTCAGCATTACCGCGCCGCCAACGCGCTTTTAGACAGATGTGCGTTGATCACCTGCGAATTTCTTCGCAGAGAAGGAGCGGCAGCCTATCCTATTGCAGCATCCCAGAGCGTTCACGACCGCGGGGACAAGTACACGGGCATCTACCAGCACAAATCGGCAGCTGTTGCCGCGGGTCTGGGATGGATCGGCAAGAGCGCCCTCTTCATCTCACCGGAACACGGTCCCCGGGTGCGTCTGGCGACCGTCCTCACCGACGCGGAGCTTCCCTGCGACGCCGCGCCTATGGAATCCCGGTGCGGAAACTGTCGTCTGTGCGTGGAAGCGTGTCCGTCCGGAGCCATTTTGGGCAAAAACTATGTCCGCGGCATGGAACGCAGCGAAATATTCGACGCGGAAAAATGCTCCCGCCATATGAAGCAGGCATTCGGACATATCGGACGGGGTGCCGTCTGCGGCTTGTGCATGGCAGCATGCCCCATAGGACGCCCGCGGTAACACTGCTTCACTCATCGGACGGATCATTTTATCTCACATAAACAATCATTTGGAAAGGGTTGGAAGGACTATGAAAGAAAGCGGCAGATTATCCGGAGAAAAACAGGGTATGGACGCAGAAGAGGTACGCGCATTCCGTGAACAGGAGCGAATGGATTCGGTCTATCTTGATCGGCCTTCTCACAAAAAAGCTCTTTATACGGCGCTCAATTACTGTACGGCTGCTTTGACCGGTGCCGTGATACTGGTCGCCCTGTATTACGGAAGCCTTCTAACGGGCTATCTTTTTTCGGCAATACTCCCCTACTTTGATTTCGTCGACGATTCGGCGGGATTTCTGGCGGATCTGGTGACTGCCGTTCTGCATTTGCTGCTATTTGGAATAATAGCCATATTATTCGGCTTTGCTCTCGATATCAATTACAAGGGTCACGGCAGACCGAAGGAAGTATGGGGAAAAGACGTCAAATATATCCTTCCCGCTGCCTTTGGCAGCTGCGTCCTGTACGTAGTCATACACCATTTTACCTCCGGCGGCTCGTTTACCGTTTCCGGAAGCCTGCTCTCGCAGATTCTGTACTATTTCACCGCAATCGCAGTGGTGCCCGCCGCCAACATCCTGCTGTATCTGGTGCTGCCCTCCGCTGTCATACGGATGCTGCTGACCGTGATCTCCGATACAAAAGAACGGACGGAGCTACCGCTGATCATTGCCGGCACACTGATAATGACTTTTGCCATGCTTGGAATTACCCCAAGGCATATCGACAACTTCGGCGCAGCGATATTTGTCTTCACGCTGATCCAGAGCGCCGCATGCAGTCTTCTCTATCACCGAACCAATGTCATCCGGTACACCGTACTCCTGTACGCGGGCGTAAGCGGACTTTATCTGGCGCTCGCCGCCTTATTGAACAATTTCATGTAAACAGCCAAAAACGAGCGGATGTCCTTCATGATGAGTCACTCATCAGGGCATCCGCTCGTTTTTTTACGCAATTATTTTATTCTGACTATCTGTGAATTACGCCTGCACAGCCTCGGTTTTTGTCTCTCTCGGTCTGAGCAGCAGCACGATCACGATGGAAACCGTCAGAATGGCTGTGGTCGCAAGACCGCCTTCCATACCGAATGCTCCGCCGTTGATCAGTTCCTTCCCCTCAACGCTGGTAAACTTGAATACCGATGTGCCAAAGCTGCCGCCGCTGACAAGCACTCCATAGAAATTTCCCTGCACGAAATTCCAGACCGTGTGAATAGCGCACGCCATCCAGATGGAATTGAGCTTGAGCACCAATACCGACATGAACACGCCGAAGAGGATCAGGTTGAGCATGGAAAGCAGTGTCACGCCGTTGTTGAGCAAATGCAGCGAACCGAACACAAGCGAATTGAAGAGCATACCTGCGAAGGCACCGCCCTTGCTGCCGAAGGAGGTCATCATGAAGCCTCTGCACACCGTCTCCTCGCTTGCACCCTGTACCATGAAGCCGAGGAACAGCAGAACAATCATCAGGTATTCTCCATTCAGGGTATAACCGCCGAATTTCATGGCGCCGGAAACGGTGCAGATACCAATACATGCCGAGAACATGGCAAAAGCAATCAGCATACCCAGAAGGTAATCTGTGACAGCGTGTTCCTTTACAAATCCCATGGAACGCAGACTGCGTTTCTCAGCGAACTTCACGTACAGCGTGAGAATAACGATCGGCACAAAGGTTATGAAAAGCTGAACGAGAATCCCCGCATCGCCGTTCAGAGAAAAGGACCCTCCGGAAACAATTCCTTTGAATATGATAATCGCAGCCATCAAAAAGCCTTCGGCTAAAACCGATCCTATTCCCATTCCGAAAGCAGCGAGTCCGTTGAGAAAAATATTCCACTTTGCCTGTTTTCCTTCCCTGGCCTGCGCAAGTATAGCGGGCATGGGGCTGAATGTCTGTTTGATATTAGCTAACATATTGTTTCATCCTTTCAAAAACACGCATCAATAAAGCTGTCCGCTTCTTTTCATCGGATCATTGAGCGCAAGAATACGCTTGGTCATGATCGGGTGACTGCACACTAAATTGTAGCAGAACACGAAAAAGCCATTGACGGAAAGCGCATTTTGCAGATAATCAATTTTATCCACCTGCTTGTAAAGGTGAATGCCGGCAATCAGCGTCATCATGGCATCAATTCCGTCGCTGCCGGAGAGAAGCTGCGCGAGCCTGTCGCAGCTGTATTCTCTTGCACGGGAAGCCGTCGGTCCGAGAATGGGAATGGCCTGTGAAAACATCATACCGTAGTAATAGTGCATGGTAGCGTGCTTCAAATATATATGCGACATCTCGTGCGCTATGATAAATCTGATGGTGTCCATGTCGTGATGTTCACGGTAAGCCACCTCCAAAAGATCGGCGTAGATTTCTATGTACTGTCTGAACGGGATAAAGGACGAAAAAGCATTCAGCACGCCGTTTCCCTGCACCATGTACACCTTCGGGACACGCTTCATGCCGAGTTTCTGGGCGAATTCCTCCACAATGGCGTATATCTCCGGGTAGTTCTTTTCGGTAATCCGCACCGACATGCTGCGGTACTGCGCATAGGCATAGCTGACAATAAACGGAATGGCAATGGCTGTGAAGATGATGGCAATAAGGTATTCCAGGTTTTCGGGCATATCGTTTATCTTGTCTTCCAGCGATTCCTTCTTGTCGTTTTCCTTTTTTTCGGCGGAATCACCTGTGTCTTGGTCATTGCCGTTTTCGCTCTTATTCTGTGCCTCTTCAATGGTAGCCGTATAATAATCGACCATGTTGTCATAATATTTCTTATTCTCGTCCATCGAATAGAAGAAATAGGCAATGGCAATCACAATGATCAGAATATTCAGCACGAACAGTCTGCGGTACCAGCGTTTTTCCGCCTTATGCCGGCATGACTTGATCAGGCGTTTGTCCAAAGGCTTATAAATCAGCTTGCCGTCCGGTCCCATCTGGGGAGGAATATTCTGCGGCTGCGGAACATACGGCTGCTGCGGCACATACTGCGGTTGCGGAACATACGGCTGCTGCGGAATGTACTGTGCCTGCGGAACATACGGCTGCTGCGGCACATACTGTGCCTGCGGTTCAACCGGCTGCTGCGGCACATACTGCGCCTGCGGTTCAACCGGCTGCTGCGGAATGTACTGCGGCTGTACCGGCTGCTGGGGCACACCTTGGGGATTAAGATTGTTGTCCAATTTGAAATACTCCTTTCATCTGCTGAAAATGCTTTTGTGTTGATTATATCATAACTTCATGACAAAATCAACCGAAAATAATTGCCTTGCGATCATATCAAAACAACCTGAAATGCCAATGGACGCTCCGTATAATAATCATTCCTCTATTTCACGCCGGTTCTTCAGCTCGCGTAGCTTTTTTGAATATTTCGGCACCGGAATCAGCAGCACCAAACCGCATAAAAGCTCCACGGCAGCGCAGGCATATTCCATGCAGGCGTAAGAAAGGTGAAATTTCTCATTAGGGTTCAATATGTAGTCGTAAACCATTGTGCTTCCCCAAAAAAGAACCAATACGAAGAAAGCAAGCAATGCCGTTCCAACAACAAGATGATACCGCCGCCTTCCGGTGTATTCGCTGATCAGTGAGTCGATGTCTGTATTGATTTCAAAATCGCCCATATCTGCTCTGCGAACAGCGTAAATCCGTGTGCTTGCGTCTATGTTTGTCTCGGGAATGATCTCCGCCCCGGATTCCGTCAGATATTCCGTGAGCTGCTTCCTGCGCCTCCTGCTTTCTTTTTTCCCCTTGGGGTCAACGCATGTGGTGACTCTGGCTATGTATTCACCCGGTTGACATTTCTCAAAATGAAACCACGCGCCAAGCGATATTTTTACAGGCTTCCAGCCTTCGGCACACATCTCGTTCAGGAATGTCTCTTCGCGGTCAATGGTGGCGTAGGCGCGGAACCGTGTGACGGTCTGCTTTTTTTCAGCGTTCACTTTATATCAACCTCCCTTTTGCAGATTATTCTGCGTATCAATCAGGTTTCTTCCGTTGTCCAGAAGTTCCTGCAGGCGGTCGATCTCGTCCAGCACCGCCCGCTTGCCGGCTTCGGTAATGATGTATTCCTTCTTCCGCTCCCCTGACTCGCCGCTTTCGACGATCCAGCCGCGGGACAAAAGGGTATTCAGCGCTCCGTAAAGCGTCCCTGCTCCCAGCCTGACCCTTCCGCCGCTGAGTTTTTCTACATTCTGTATCACACCGTAGCCGTGCAGCGGAGAATAGAGGGAAATGAGTATGTAATACACGGCTTCCGTCAAAGCGCCCTTGCTTTCGTTCATTGCTCAACACCTCCGAATGAAGCGCTTTATATTTTTCCTTCCTTAGCGAAGGAGAAAATGTCCCCGGTGAGTCTGTTGATCTGGTCAATGTCGCAGACCTTGTCCGTGCCGGAGTGGATCAGCGGCAGATAAAGCAGCCCCATCAGGGACTTCTTTGTATAGCTCACCATGACCGAATT
Organism: uncultured Eubacteriales bacterium; assembly: GCA_900317765.1. GTDB lineage: Bacteria > Bacillota > Clostridia > Oscillospirales > Acutalibacteraceae > RUG762. Next base: position 12,425 of record ONID01000046.1, read on the forward strand.
GTTGAAATTGGCGTGGTCGCTGAGGAAGATCATTGTGCTGCGCTTCTTGACCGGATTCTGTCCCGCTTCATCGAACGCCGCAGTGAGGGAGTCGATGATTTTCGTCTTTTTGGTGGAAGCAAATGTCAGAATGTCGCCGTTTCCTACGCAGTCAAAGTTGATGACCTTCGTTGCGCTCAGGTCGATGCCGTTCTTCTTGCAGTGCTTGGCAAATCCTCCGGAACCGAGCAGACCCCATTCCTCGTTGTCAAAGAAAACAAAGCAGCATTTTTTCTTCATATCCTCGTCGGCTGCGACCTGTTCAGCCATTGCGAGCAGTGAAAGCACACCGCTTGTATTGTCGTTACGGTTGTTTTTGTTTTTGATAACCATGGAAATGAGCATTACCGCCAACACGGCAAACAGCCCTGCTTCTCCGAGAATAAACGCCATTTCTGGGGTGAACTTGTCCATCAGGAACGAGTTTGCTATGGGAATTCCCATGCTTAACCCCAACATAATGAGCATGATAAAAATATTCGCTCCCGTCTGTCCCCAGAATGAAGCTGTCTTCAGCATCCAGCCGGTTCTGCCGGGTGTGTCATAGTGGGCGGTGAACATGTACTCCGCGTGCGGATCGCCCACAAGCAGGTTGGTTCCGGAGGCGTTAATTTCGGCAATTTCCTCATCGGCATAGCCCAGCCTGACGAATTCGTCTCGAAGCGTGCTTCTGAGCGCCGCCTTTTCCTTCTTGGTGAATCGAGAAGGATGATTGTCAAAGATTTCCTGCGCTTTCTGATTGGTAACTGCCATTTCTGATTGTCCCTTCTTATGTAAATATTACGGAATCTGATATTACGCTTTATGATATATCGGATTCCCGTAATTAATATATCACTATCCGATACATTTGTCAAGTGTTTTTTTCAACAAATTCCGCCAATCATTCCGGATGAAGAATACTATGTGAATGAAAACGGACAGGACGGGAGGTGAAGGATTTGCAGCCATGCGAATTGACAGCGGGGATAACGGCAATAGCCAACACTTTAGGATGCCGGCTTACCACGCAGGAACTCACGCTGTTGGCGGCGGTATTCACCCAGCTGGGAGATACGCTCGCAACGATCGCCGCACAGCGGAGCATCTGTGAAGAGGCAGGTCAGCCACAAGTATAAGCAGAAAAAAAGCCGGAGAAGCAATGGGGTAAAATGCTTCTCCGGCAATGGTTTAAATCGGGAACAAAAGAATCATCTTCCGGCGCACTGCGCGTGCTTTTTGGTGCACTGCACCGTGCCGAACGGATGATGAGGCGGCGCGTAGATGGAGTATACTTTAAGCGGCGTATTGCCTATATTGACAAGATTGTGCCACGTGCCTGCGGGAATGATCACCGCACAGCCTTCCGTCACCTTGCGACGGCAGTTCATCTGATTCCTGCACAAGCCCGTCACTGCGAGCGCGCATCCGCTCTCCACGCGCAGAAACTGGTCGGTGTCGCAGTGTACCTCCGCACCGATGTCACCGCCCACGGGAATGCACATAAGCGTTACCTGCAAATGCTCTCCCGTCCAGAGTGCCGTCCTGTAATTCCTGTTGCTTTCGGTGAGACGTTCAATATCCACCACCACGGGCTTGCAGCCCATGTCGATATTGCCGCATCTGCTGTCATTCATATTCATACCTCCTGTCGGAAAGCATTTTTCTGAAATGCATTATGCTTTCAAGGAGATAATACACATGAATCAAATACGCAAATACATCATATTCTACGGAATGGTGCAGGGCGTCGGATTCAGATACCGCGCCTGTCACGCAGCCGACGCAGTCGGCGCAACGGGCTGGGTGTGCAACGAATACGACGGCTCGGTGTCGATGGAAATTCAGGGCACAGAACAGCAGATCGATGCGGTCATTCAGGCTGTCGAAAGAGGCAGCTATGTCAGTATAGAAAATATGTCGGTGAAAACCATCCCGCTTGTGGAGGGTGAATACTGTTTCCGAGAGAGATGAACTACACTATGTACTCGATTCTCTTCACAATGCTGTCCATTCCCGGCTGCTTCTCTATCATGCTGCGCATTTCCTCGGCTCTTGCCTTCATTTCACTGTCAGCCGCCACTTCCCGCACCGTGCGCAGCAGCTGCCTGCCGCTGCTCGGGAAGGAACGTACCCGTCTGGCAAGCCCCAGTTCGGTGAGCCGCGCCGCATTTGTCACCTGATCGTTGATGAACGGAATGGCCACCATCGGCACACCTGAACTCAGCGCTTCGTTGACGCTGTTCATGCCGCAGTGGGTGAGGAACACGTCAGCATGACGCAGCACTTCTGTCTGCGGCACAAATGAATGGGCGTAAATATTCGGAGGAATCTTCCCGAGTGAACCGGGATCTACCCTGCCGGTGCTGAGTATCACGGAAAACTCCTTTCCGCCGAACGCCCTGATGCATTCCTTGCAGAAACCCTTGTTGCTGATGATGCTGCCGAGGGAGATATAAACCAATGGCTTTTTCATCTCGTCGAACGGGATTGTTATTTCACTTGCCGTTCTTTCGGGCTGCGGAACGGTAAAGACAAAGCTTTCGTCGAAGCTGTCACGCTCCGGCTGGAACTGTTCTGGCAGATAAACGATATTCAGCGCCGGATTCGCACCGATAACGCCGTCATGCAGCGATGATCTGCCGGTAATTTCCATATGCTTTATGTCGTCACCGGACAGAACCTGCCGGTCAATGAGCCACGCAGACAACCGGAATATCTTCGGCGCCTTGCGCCACGTTGCCTCCGACCACGCGGGCTGCGAGAACTGTCTGACACAGGGAATATGCAGCCTGTTGGCCACTTCAATGCCGGGATGGAAGAACATTTCGTATATCAGCAGGTCGAAATGCTCCCTCTCCCCTGTTTCCAGCGCCGTATCAAAGGCAGCCCGGAAGGACATCCGCTTTTTCTGATTCTCGGTGGGATGATCGGGATAATCCTTTCCATAGGGCCGGAATTCTGCGCCGGTCTTTTCGACAGGCTCACGGAAGGCTTCCGCGTTGATGTAGGTCACGCTGTGTCCTCGCCCGACAAGCGCCCTGGCCAGCGGCAGCGTGGGATTTGTATGCCCGGAATAGGGCAGGTTTACCATAAGAATATGCAGCTTTTTCAATTTCATTGCCCCCTGTCGTCTGGGTGTCATTTCGATGCTTCCGTCTGTTGTTATTCTACACCACTCACAGGCAAAAAACAACCCGTTTCAAACAAATGACCTAAAAAATGACGTATCTGCGTGTCCCGCAAATACGTCATTTTTTTCATGCAAAATTTTTCATATCAATGGCCGGTCGGTCTCTGTCAGGAAGCTGTTCAGTGTCCTCTGTGCGAACCTCTGCCGCCTAACTGGCTGTTGTTATTGGTGTACTCCATACCGAGGGCGTTGGCCACAGCCTCGATAATGCCGTTGCTGCTCATGGTGGCGCCGCTGACGGTGTTGACATTCAGCGACTGCGCGTCGATGATCTCGCCGATCACGGTGTCCTTCGCCCGGTTCATAAACTGCTCATCCTCGCGTGAGCTTTCAACGGTGATGGAGGTTACCTTGTTCTTCTTGACCTTGACAGTGACCTCTATGCTGCCGTTTCTGCCTTGACCTGTGCCGCTGTAGGTGCCGTCTTTGAGATTGCTGAAGTCAAGATTGGCGTTCTGCGCCGCGTTCTGGGTTGTTCCGGGTTTGCTGTCGTCAGCCGAATTGCCCTTCCGGTCGCTGCTGTCATTGCTGCTGCCGTGGCGTTCCTTCTTCTTGCGTCCGCCCTTCTGATTGCTTTCTCCGTTCTGGTTGTCGCTTCCGCCGTTTTCGTTGCTGTCCGGTCTTTTTCTCTCGCCGCCGTTATCGCTGCCGCCGAAGCCGTGACCTTTGCCGCCATGCTCACCCTTATGACCTTCGCCGCCGAAGCCGTGCTCATTGGGGAGGGTTTCCAAATCACCCGACTGCGTGGTAACGCCGAGGGCATTGGCGACTGCCTGAATGATGCCGCGACTGCTGAATGTCGCTCCGCTGACGGTCTGCACGTCGGTTGTCTGTTCCGAAAGGATCTCATTGATCACCGTGTTCTTGGCGCGGCTGAAGAACTGTTCGTCGTCGCTGTAGCTCTCCACGTCGATGGAGGTGATCTGTCCGCCGGAGACCTTGACTTTGACCCTGATCTCGCCGCGGTAGCCCTGTGCGCTGCCTTCATAGGTGCCGTCGACATATTTTCCCTGTGATACTGCCGTCAGGCTGGAAATACCTGCCAAAGGCGAACTGACGGTGATCGCTCCGATCTGATAAATGCCTGTGATGGCCAGCGCTGCCGCGCTGCCGGCCACCGCTTCACGAGGGGAAGTGTACAATGCATTCGCACCGCATTTTTCCACGCAGCGGAAGCAGTCGATACATTCGGAGGATTTCACATAACCGCCTGGAATAGCGCCGCCGGCTTCAGCCGAAACATCCACGCCCATCGGGCATTCGCTGTCGCATTTGCCGCAGCCGACGCATCCTCCGTTGCCCTTGACCTTGAAGAGTCTGCCGCGGGACACAAGGCTGAACACACCGCCCAGGGGACAGAGATAGCGGCAGAAGCCTCTCTCCACAAAGAGGGAGAATGCTATGATGGCTATCAGGAACTGTCCGCCGACTGTAATCCAGCCGGAAAGGTCGCTCCAGCCCTTATAATTGGAGTACTGACCGAACACGCTCCACGGGCTGATGAAATCATAGGAAATGCTGAATGTCCAGAGTACAAAGAGCACAGCCAGCACACCGTACTTGACTTTTCTCATAATCCGATCGGCTTTTGGGGTTATCCGGAGCTTCGGAACACCTAACTTCTTGCCAATGAATGAAGCAAGCTCCTGCATGCCGCCGAAGGCGCAGAGATAGCCGCAGAAGAATCTGCCCCAGAGCGCTGTTATCGGAATGATTGCCAGCAGCGTCAGCAGATGAGCGCCCATTGCCGCCCATGTGAAACTGCCTCCGAGAATCGCCTGCCACAGCCCTTTGAAGGCGCCGAGTCCTAAAATGAAGAGTCCCGGCATGAGCAGAAAGCTCACGACCTGTAACGCGTGCCTGACGACCTGCGTCACGCTGATGTTTTTGAACCATGTCTTTTCCTTATTGTTGATGACCGCTAATTGTCTTGTTTCCATCATAAAACACTCCTTTATCTGTGCTGTGAATGACTAAGCCGATTTGACTCGTTCTCTGACGTTTTTGGTGGCGAGTACTCCGCCGTCTTTGAGAATGAATATGCCCTCCAGTCCGAGAGAATGCAGCAGACGGACACTGCGCATCGACCCTAAAACCATACAGGCTGTCGCAGCCACGTCAGCTGCCGCGCCGTCTTTTCCGATCACTGTCGCCGAAGCAAGATCGCTGATTGCCGGTCTGCCGGAAACAGGGTCAAAAATGTGATTTCCCCGCTCATACAGTCCCGATGTCACCACCGCTTCGTCGGCGCTGTCGATAGAAAGGACGATCTTTTCAGGATCAAACGGATTGCGAATACCCACGCTGACGCTTTGTCCGATATTGCGAACCGTGCCGCCCAAGTTGATCACGGCGTTTTTTACGCCATGACGTTCCAGAATGTCGGCGACCCTGTCAACGGCATATCCCTTGGCAATGCCGCCGAGATGAATGCCCTGACCGGCATTTTTCAACCGCGCCGAAAGACTGTTTTCGTCGAGCAGAATATCGTGATAATTGATCCTTGCTTTGGATTTTCCCGCGTCTGTCAGCACCTTCGTGGTAATATCGAACACGCCGCCGGTCAGTTCTCCGTATTTTACGCAAAGCCGCAGCAAATCGAATGTGTCCCTGCTCAGAAGCGTACCGCTTTTTCCCGCGTTCGCATTGATCCGTGAGATCTCGCTCTCCGGCTTGAACACCGAAAGTCGGTCGTCCATATCGGCTATATATTCCTCGGCTTTGTCGAGGGCCAATCTGACTGTTTCCCGTTCGGATTCGTCAAACCGCGCCGTCATCCGGTTGACTGTGCCCAGCGCGATAAATATTTTTTCTATTGTTCCCATTTTTGTTCCCTCCTCACTTGCTTTCTGACATGATTATATCCCGCTTAACTTAAAGATACTTTAAATTATTTCATTTTTTTGATTTTCCGAATGACATTATAAAAGAATATCTGCTTTACTCTTTTAATAACAGTTAATAGGTAATTGTAAAACTTCGAATATGCCGGAAATTGGCGGGTCATGCATTGTTCAAAACGAAGTTTTTCTCCGGTCGTGGCAAGAAAATCGTTGTATTGGACTATTTCTGTATTCGCCCAAACCTTTTACGTGTAGACACTGGTCTTGCTCGGTCGCACCGCTTAACAAGTTAAGCTAGGCTCCCTCGTGAGGGTTCTACCCTCACCCTCCCGCCAGGGCGCCTTGCCCCCTGGACCCCGATGTCATCAACTTAAGGGGATTATGAAGGATGTGCCTTGCACCGGGGGTGCTCCCCCAGTCAGCCATGCCAACAAGTTGGCGGGCTGACAGCCCCCTCA
>ONID01000128.1 GCA_900317765.1 uncultured Eubacteriales bacterium
GCTTCATCCGGCAGGCGTGAGAACCAAGAAATCATCGAGGAAATCGCCGTTTATTACGGCACTTACGGCGACAAGGCAGGCAAGACCCTTGCTGAGAAGCTCGACGAGTTGGAAGCAAACGATTCCGGTGTGGCAGCTAAATGGAGAAGCGTCGTCGCGCTGTGGAAGAACAGCAACAACGACCTCAGGCTCCATTACGACGTACTGCCGGACGGACTCCCTGAAACCGACGAGCTTTGTCTGGTTGTGCTGGGATTTCAGCTCAATCCCGACGGCACCATGCGTGACGAATTGCTGGAACGGCTGAAGGTTGCTAAGGCGAGCGCTGAAAAATATCCCGATTCCTTTGTGGTATGTACAGGCGGCGGCACAGCATCGGATAACAAGGACATGACCGAGGCAGGCGCAATGGCTGCTTGGCTGATTGAAAACGGTATTTCAAAGGATCGGGTGATCGTGGAGGATAAATCCATCACCACCGCCCAGAACGCCATGTTCACACTTGATATTCTGGGGGAGAGGTATCCGCAGGTAAACAAGCTCGCCATCATATCAAGCGATTATCATATAGCTACCGGCCATCTTCTCTTTGGCGCGGAGTCCACGCTCAGGGCGGAGGCAGTCGGCAAGGAAAAATACGAGGTCATTTCCAACGCGGCATGGAAGGCACCGTCAGGCTCCCTTTCAACCATGTTCCAGGCGGGGGCGCTTATCGAGCTTTCGGGCGATAAGGAGACCGCTTGGAAGATTTACTATGACGAATATGATATTCATGAATTGCCGCCGTTGAGCTGATCGTCTACGCGGACAGGTGTGGCTTTGCGCTACGGCATTGACGTTAGAGCCTTTTGTGAATGTACATAATCACGGTCTGAAAAAACGTGACGATAACAAGTCGATGATACAGGAAGAAACTGTTAACGCGGGCTTTTTTGAAAAAATCAGGCAGCCGTTGATCTGTGCCGCGAAAGTGTTTGTCTTCTTCCTTATCAGCCAGCCGTTGATCTATCTCTTTCAGGTGCCATTCAGTCAGGATGGCTGGGGACTCTTCCGCTATTACCCCTTCTGGTTCAAGTGGACGATTGCCACAATTCCCATGGCGTTCATCGGATGGTACATTAAGCGGTCATTGATCATGTAAATGTGTAATTCTCCCTATAAAAAGCACCTTGTGTTCCGATTCTGCGCCGGTTGCAAGGTGTTTTTGAATTTGTGTCGGGCATGGTGCTCATCTGACCATTTCGAGATTGACATTTCACGTGTCCGGGAGTAAAATGGTAGATGAGGAATTTGATTGTAAACGGAGAGATCACGCCCATGGAAAAGAATTCTATGCAGAAGAAGTCCGTGAAGGATATACCCTTTATCGCCAAAAAGGGTGTGCTTGCTGTTCTCGGCATTGTGATGGCCGCGCTGTGCTTTGCGCTGCTCTCCTTTATGGGCAGGCATTACACCCTGAAGGTGCCTGTTCCGGTGTCGGTGACGGACATCAGTCAGCTGGATATCCTTCTGGAATCTTCGGCCAGAAGCAGCGACGTTTCGCCGGGAGATATAATCCATATTGAGAGCGGCACAGTGGAAGACGGAATGCTGACGCTTGTTCTCCACTCCGGAGAACGGGGGAAAGTTTTCCTGGATATCCGGCGTGACGACGAATGGATTTATGGCGACGTCTTTTATGTTCACACGGGCGGAATCATTACGATCAATGTATTATTCGGCTATTCCACAGGCTGTGTAGTGATTCCGTTGTTCATCGTGCTGTACCTCGCGGCGGTAATTGCATATTTTGTGCAAAAGCTCAGGGAGGAATTGAAATTATCCCTTTACCTTAGCAGCAATGTGACGTATTTTTCTGCGATCGTTTTTCTGATGTGTGCGCTTCTCAGGCAGCTGACCGGCATTTTCTCATACGCCGGTTTTCAGAGTACGCTTTCGGGATTCCTCGGCTCGGCGGACTTCTTTGCCTTGCTCGCTCTGCCGCTGATATTGGTCGTTTCCGTCTATGTCACGGCGAGCAACATTCAGCTCATGCGCAGGGAAGGGCGGAACTGGCGCAATATGCTGGGCTGTATACTCGGCATTGCCGTTATCCTCTTCACGCTGTTCCCGCCGATTCTCGGTGAAATTCTCCAGAGAAATATCGAGTGGATTGATGTCCACAATATGAAAAGCCCCGCGCTGTATATTGAAATGATCGTGGAAAATGTGGTGTCCTTCACGGCCGCTTATCTGGAATGCCTTCTGATTGGCACGATATTCTTCGCGGTCAAAGCCGCCCGTCACATTCCGGCGTTTGACAAGGATTACATTCTCATTCTCGGCTGTATGATCAGGAAGGACGGCGCCCTCACCAAGCTGCTTCAGAGCCGCGCGGATCGGGCGGTGGAATTTGCCCGGATGCAGGAGAAGGCGACCGGAAAGGAAATCATTTTTGTTCCTTCCGGCGGTCAGGGCGACGATGAGATCATGCCGGAAGCGCAGGCGATCCGGAATTATCTCCTCAGCATCGGCATTCCTGATGAACGCATTCTGCCGGAGGACAGGTCTGTCAACACCTACGAGAATCTGCGCAATTCGGCGGAGCTGATACGCCGGCATTCCGGACGTCCCGATCCGAAAATCGCCTTTTCCACCACGAATTACCATGTGTTCCGTTCGGGACAGCTCGCCGCGCGGCAGGGAATTGACGCGGAAGGAATCGGCAGCCCCACGAAGAAATACTTCTGGATCAATGCCTTTGTGCGCGAGTTCGTCGCAATGATTGTGTCCGGACGCAGGCAGCATCTCGCGGCTGTAGGCGTTCTGACCGCTATCATTCTTGCCATGGTGCTGGCAACCTATTATCTTAATGTGCTATGATTATTTATGAAATGGAGTTGATGATCATTGAAAGAATCTTTTGCGGGAAGGGGTGCGCTGAAACACAGCGCTGCCGTTGATTCCGCGCCTCGGAGAAAAGGCGTTGACCGGCGGAGGCATCGATTTATTCAGTGTTTACTCAGAATGGCTTCCCTTCTTCTGGCGGTGGCCGCTGTCGGAGCGGCTGCCATTCCGGTAGCCGCCGCCCGGAGCGGGCAGCGTCAGCCGGAGTACTCGACCTTTGAGCAGCTCGGCGGCAAGACCATCAGTATGCTGACCGGCGCGCCGTTTGAAGAGCTGATTGGCAGTAAAGTGCCGGATGTCGGAGAGTTTACTTATTATTCCGCGCCCGCAGAGCTGCTGCTCGCTCTCCGCACCGGCAAGACGGATGCGTTTCTGAATAATTCCGCGATTGCCGCGCTTTATGTGAATAAGTACAAGGATATCGCGCAGTTCCCCGAACCTCTCAAGGAAGCGCAGTTCGGCGTCGGCTTCTCAAAAAAATACAAGAAGCTGGCGGAATGGAAAAAGGCGTTCGCGGAGCTTGATCCCGATGAAATCGAGGCGGTCTGGAACAAGTGGACAAGTGCCGATGAGAGCAAAAAGCTCCCGCTGAAGCAGGATTGGGCGGGTAAAGCGGGAAAGGTGCGCGTCGCGGTCGGCGACAGTATGCAGCCCGCATCTTATGTCAATGCCGCCGGCGATGTTTTGGGCATGGAAGCGGAGATCATACTGATGATGGCGAAAAAGCTCGATTACAAGGTGGAATTCATGCCCATGGAGTTTGCCTCGCTGATTGCCACGGTCGAATCGGGAAAGGCGGATCTGTGTGCCGGATCGCTCATTATTACAGAAGAGCGGAAGAAGGTGCTGGATTTCCTGCCCTATCACGAAACGGCGTTTGTGCTTGTCGTCAGGGCAAAGACCGAGCAGGAGGAAACGCCGGCCGGATTCTGGGAAAGTCTGAAGGACAAGCTGCGGGATACGCTCGTCACGGACGGACGCTACAGGCTCATTCTTTCGGGACTGGGCACGACGCTTCTGATCTCGCTTTGTTCGGGCGCCGCCGGGCTTATTCTTGCGTTCGGCATGGCTTCTCTCCGGCGCAGGAATATTCGCGCTGTCAACAGCGTTATCGCGGGTTACTGCCGTCTGGTGGCGGGACTGCCTGTGGTCGTGATCCTGATGATCCTGTATTATGTGGTCTTCGGGTCAACGAATATTTCCCCCGCTCTTGTGGCAACGCTGGGCTTTACCCTGATTTTTGCGCCCAAGGCGTACGCGCTGATTAACAACGCCGTGGACGCGGTGGACAGCGGGCAGCTTGAAGGCGCGCTCGCGCTGGGGTATTCCAGGAATCAGGCTTACCGCAGAGTGATTCTTCCGCAGGCAAGGAAAATCTATTTTCCGCTGCTCAGGACACAGTTTTCACTTCTCGTCAAGGAAACGTCTGTCGTGGGTTATATCGCTGTGGTGGATCTGACCCGTGCGGGCGACATCATCAGAGGGCATACGCTCGACGCGTTTTTCCCGCTGCTGATAATCGCGGTGGTCTATTTCTTCCTGACGTGGCTCATGTCGGCGGCCATTGACGCCGGAAGCCGCGCGCTGGATCGGTTGATGAAAGGAGGTGCGGAACAATGAGCTTTCTGGAAATAAAACGGCTCAGAAAGCAGTTCGGAGATGTGACGCCGCTGCGTTCGGTGAGCTTCAGTGTGGAAAAAGGCGAGGTTGTCAGCATTATCGGCCCCTCCGGTACAGGCAAATCTACTCTCATCAGGTGCATTAACCGCCTTGAAACGCCCTCGTCCGGTCAGATTCTTCTCGAAGGGAAGAATATCTGCGCGCCGGACACCGATCTTACCGCCCTTCGCCGCAGGGTAGGCATGGTGTTCCAGTCGTTCAATCTGTTCGGGCATCTTACCGTTTTGCAGAACATCGTGATGCCGCAGATGGATATTCTCGGCAGAAGCGCGGAGGACGCGCGGAAAGAGGCCCTTCGCCAGCTCAGGCGTGTCGGTCTTGACAGCAAGGCGGGCAGCCGCCCGGAGGAGCTTTCCGGCGGGCAGAAGCAGCGTGCGGCCATTGCGCGCGCGCTGGCCATGCAGCCTGAAATCATGCTGTTTGACGAGCCGACAAGCGCGCTGGATCCGACGATGGTGTCCGAGGTCAGAAACGTAATAGCGCGGCTTGCTTCGGAGGAAGAAATGACCATGCTCATTGTCACCCATGAAATGCGGCTTGCCAGGGACGTTTCCACCCGCGTGCTTTTCCTGAATGACGGTGAGATTGCGGAGGACGGTTCTCCCGAGCAGATTTTCGATAGCCCGCTGAATGAATCCACCCGGCAATTTGTCATGCGCGTCAACAGCTGGCAGTGGGTGATTGATTACGGACGCACCGATTTCTTCATGATGATGAGCTCGCTGGAAGCGTTCTGTCAGAGCCGGTTCATGAACCGAAGGCTGATGAATTCCTGCGAGATGGTAGTGGAAGAGCTGGTGTCAGGCCATATTCAGCCCTGCCTTAAGGATTATGACGAAATGCGCGTGGAATTCAGGCTGGAAACCATAGGCGACAACGAGAGCGTTACTCTGACCGCGGAATTCAGCGGTGTGGACCTTGATCCGTTTGACGAATATGCCCTGCCGATGTCAGACGCAATCGTCAACTCAAAGACCCGGCGCATTCCGCAGGACGGCGAAGGAATCCGGGTCTGGGAAATAATAGTATAAACCAACCGCATCAATGGCGCGGCAATCAGCAAGGCTGATTCCCGTTCATGATTATTTCCACTATCCATTTTTAAGGAGGAAACCGTTATGGTTATCAACAAACAGCGCAGCGGCGACACGCTGACCATTGCGCCGGAAGGAAGACTGGACACCGTCACTTCTCCTGAACTGGAGAAGGCTGTCAAGGGATCGCTTGACGGCGTGACGGAGCTTATCTTTGATCTGGCGGGTCTGGAGTACATTTCTTCGGCAGGTCTGAGAGTGCTTCTCTCGTCGCAGAAAATCATGAATGGCAAGGGAAGCATGAAGGTGATTCATGTCAACGAGATGATTGCGGAGGTCTTTGAAATCACCGGCTTTACCGACATTCTGACCATTGAATAAGACCGATTATCCGT
>ONID01000047.1 GCA_900317765.1 uncultured Eubacteriales bacterium
GCTCCCTCGTGGGGCTCTGCCCCACTCCCCGCAAGGGCGCTGCCCTTGACCTGCCAGGAGGAACGAGTTCCCCGGCTGTCGCTCGCCGACAGCTAGGACTCCCACGCTCGCATGCGTGGCGCTAATTATACGCTGCGCTATGCTTTTTTCTCCCCACTCCCCACTTTTCACTTCCCACTTACTTTTACAATCTAAAAGATAATACCGTAACTGTTATTTTATCATATTCTAATTGAAAATGCAACGGAAAAATCAAGGCTTCAACCGCTTTTTTGCCTTTTTCAGCGTTTTTAGCGAATTGAAGCCCGGATTATTCGTTTTTTTATCTTGATTGCAAAATATACCTGTCTGCAAAATGCTTTTCGTCAGCCTGAAGCATTTTCCGTGCCATCTCATCGGCCTGTGTAATGAGAATACGCTGAAAGGCACACTGTTCTCCGCTGACCTGGGCCATGTCGCCACACTGCTGATAATTCAGGCATGAGCAGTCGTTGACGCAGCGTTTCTGCATGGCGCAGCCCTCGCAGAAAGCGGGTTTTTTCAGGCTACTCTGATAGATGATTTCCCTCCGAGGCTGGTCGATTCCGTCCTGTACACTTCCCATACGGTATTCCGCGACGCCTCCGAACTGGATACAGGGGTAGATACTGCCGTCCCAATCAATATAGGGCTTGCGCATGCCTAATTGGCAGACGTGACACTTCCTGTCCTTGGTGATGGAAAGAATTTTCTCCTCAAACGGGTTGAAGAAAATGTCTTCGCCTTTTTTGAATCTTGACAGAATCAGATCTCCGAGCATTCCCAGCTGTTCCGAAAGAATACCCATGCTGTCCTCGTCCCATCCGGCGCAGGGTCGGGAATCAATGGCGAGATTGAAACGTCTTACACCCATGTCAACGAGGTGCTTCAGGGATTCGTACACGCTTCCCGCCGTTTCGGGTGTTGTGGTCGCCATGATAAACGCCCCGGGGCGATAAGTCAGCAGCAGCCGGAGCTTTTCATCCAGTTCGGCCAGGCAGTCCTTTCCCCCCTGGTAAAGACGGTTGACCCGGCTCATCAGACCGTCGTGCGACATGGCGATGTCTATTTTTTCCCGACGGGCAAACGCAAGAAATTCCTCATCTAACAGAAGTCCGTTGGTAGTCATGTTCCAGGTGAATTTTACGTTCTCAAAGCGCTTGGAGTATTCCACGCACTTGTAAATGAGCGGTTTGCAGAGCAGCGGTTCGCCGCCGAAGAAGGAAACGCCGACCGACATTCCGCCGTCCTTCACAGCCATGTCGATTGCCCGAAGCGCTGTTTCTTCGGTCATGTACACATTCTCGTGCGTTTCAAAGCAGTATTTGCAGCGCAGATTGCACTGCTTGGTGAGAATCAATGAAATGTTCATTTTTCATCTTCTTTCTCCTGATGAAATAGAAGATATATTATATCTCCATAAAAATCATCTTTTGTATCTTCATCTGTTTTCTTTTCCCTTTGTTTATTTTCTGCCCAATTTCTTCTCCGTTCTTCCTCTCGTCCGTTGAAGTCGTCTATATCTTTTTGTGATACCTTTTCATACCATCTTCCTAATTCCACAGGAACCGGAGCCTGATAACCCGCATTGTAGGTATCAATCTTTTGCTTTTCCATCCTCAGCCTCCTTCTGAAGGCGCAACCGTCATATTTCCGTCATAATCACTGCCCGAGCTTTCCTCCTCAACAGGAAAATACTGCTCCTCGCCCATGATGGAAAGCGCATCATCGGAAGAAATATCCGACGGCGAAACGTCAGAGTCCGACACAGGCGGTTCGTACACCATATTCCCCATAATTTTCTCATCCGGATCGGGTCTGTTGCGATGACAGGCGGTCAGGCTTCCGCAGAGCAGCAGCGCGGAAGCGGCGGCGGTCATACGCTTCACTACATCACTGCGGGAATAACCGTCATCATACGATTGAACTTTTCTTCTTTCCATACTATTATCCTCCCTCAGCCTTCTTCGGAAGACACATAAGCCACGTCCCCGTCGAGCGTAAACATTTCATCCTCCGATGAGCAGGCATCCGACGGCGAAATATCCGATTCCGAAACGCTCTCCACTGACATATAACCGTCGTACTGCGGCTCACATACCCCGGCACATCCTGTCAATCCTCCCGCAATCACGGCAGCGGCTGCAGTAAGGGCAACGGCTTTCTTTAATGTCCCCGACGAACTCTCGTCATAGCCCGCTTCGTAGCTTTCAATTTTCTGTAATTTCATTTTTTCCATGGTAATTTCTCCTTTGCATGTGTCTTTTACAGGCGATTGTAAAATGCAGAAAATGCCTGAAATCGGTGGGTTGGTGCATTGCATAAAACGAGGTTTTTCTCCGGTCGGGGCAAGGTTTATCTCGATATTGGGTTGTATCTGTATTCGCCTTACCACATTGCATTTCCAAGTGCGTTTTGCTCGCTCAGCCAAAGGCTTCGCTCTCGAGAGCGCTGCCCTCGACCTCCCGCAAGGGCTCTGCCCTTGACCCGGCAGGGATCCAGACCCCTGCACCCCACGCTCGCAAGCTCGCTAGTTATGCGCTGCGCTATGCTTTTTTACATTTGTGAACCTCCTACCTGCTACCTCTGCTACCTCGCATTTTACATCTATTTAACCTCGCAACCCGCAAAAAGGTTGGTTATTTTCAGCGCGCAGCGCTCATTTATTTTTCAACCTTCAGTCTTTATTTTTCAGTCTTCAGTAATATACAAAAATCTCCCCGGCGCCTTTGGGAGAAAAACGTCGGGGATAAATGGCTGAATTAAACGGGATGAACCTTCTCGGCGGTGTCGAAGTGGGCGCTGTCGATGCCGTATTTGGCGTCTCTGCGGTTCTGGAAGAACTTGGTAGCGACCTGTCCGAAGCAGGCATAGGACAGCACGTCCTCCTCCTGTTCGAGATATTCGGTCATTTCCTCGCGCAGATCTTCGAGCTCGGGCTTGATGAGATCGGCGGGACGGCAGTCAATGGGCTCGAGATCGCCGATGATCCTCTTGCGGAATTCAGGGTCGATGGGCATGGGCGTTCTGCCGTAGGTGCCCTGCACAAGTCCCTTGAATTCTTTGGTGGTCATCTTGTAGCGTTCGCCTGTAATGATGTTCAGCACAGCCTGCGTGCCGACGATCTGTGACGTCGGGGTGACAAGCGGCGGATAGCCGGCGTCCTCACGCACACGCGGCACTTCGTTGAGCACGTCGCTGAGCTTATCTAACTTGCCGGCGTCCTTGAGCTGCGAAACAAGGTTGGAGAGCATTCCGCCCGGTACCTGGTAGAGCAGCGTCTTGGAATCGACTTCCAGCACCTTGGGATTCATCAGACCGCTGCTGAGGTACTTCTGGCGAAGCGTCTCCACATAATCCCTGATCTTGGCAAGCAGGTTGAGATCCAGTCCCGTGTCATATTCGGTGCCCTGCAGAGCGGCAACCATAGACTCGGTCGCGGGATGGGAAGTGCCCAGTGCCATCGGAGACATTGCGGTATCGACAACGTCAACGCCCGCTTCGATGGCCTTCAGCATTGACATGGAAGCAAGACCGGATGTGTAATGGGTGTGCAGCTGAATCGGAATCTTGACGGTTTCCTTCAGCGCCTTGACGAGGTCGTATGTGCCGTAGGGAGTGAGCAGACCCGCCATATCCTTGATGCAGATGGAATCCGCACCGGTGTCCTCAAGGGTCTTGGCGTATTTGGTAAAATATTCCAGCGTAAAGACGGGGCCTGTGGTGTAGGAAATACAGCCCTGAACATGTCCGCCGTATTTCTTCGCGGCATTGATGGAGGTTTCGAGGTTTCTGATATCATTGAGTGCGTCAAAAATACGCATGATGTCAATGCCGTTGTCAATGGATTTCTCGACGAAATATTCCACAACATCGTCGGCGTAATGACGGTAGCCCAGCATATTCTGACCGCGGAAGAGCATTTGCAGCTTGGTGTTCGGGCATGCCTTGCGGATGGTTCTCAGACGCTCCCACGGGTCTTCATTGAGGAAGCGAAGGCATGCGTCGAAGGTCGCGCCGCCCCAGCATTCGAGAGAATGGAAGCCGACTTTATCGAGATCGGAAAGCATGGGAAGCATTTCCTCGGTTGTCATTCTGGTTGCAATAAGAGACTGGTGAGCGTCACGCAGCACCGTCTCGGTAACTTTGATCTGTGCCATATTTATAGCCTCCCGTCCGCTATCAGCCTATTGTGACAAGTGCGGTGCCGGATTCGACAGTCTGACCCTTGATGACGTAAACCTCGACCACCTTGCCGTCCTTGGGAGCCGCAATGGCGTTTTCCATCTTCATTGCTTCAAGAACAAGAAGTGTGTCTCCGGATTTTACGTAATCACCCGGCTTGATCTGAACGTCCAGCACGGTGCCGGGCATCGGGGAATTGACGGTCTCGCCGGCAACAGGTGCCTTGGGTGCAGCCGGGGCAGCGGGTGCCTTGGGTGCAGCAGGAGCCGCGGGAACAGCAGAAGAAGAAACGCTGTCGCCGCCGACTTCTTCCACCTGTACGTCATATGCAACGCCGTTAACGGTAATTTTAAGATTTTTCATTGGAAATTCCTCCTGAAATATGTCAATTAAGTCGGATTAATTAAAGCTGAATGTTGGAATGCTTCTTGGGCAGGCGGGAAACCTTCTTGGAAGCAAGCATATCAAGTGCGGCAACAACCGCGGCACGGGTATCGGCAGGCGCGATAACGTCGTCGATATAACCATCCGAAGCGGCAGCGGCAGGTGAAGCGAGTGTGTTTCTGTAATCTTCCTCTATCTCCGCACGCTTGGCAATCGGATCGTCAACGCCCTTCAACTCGTCATTGTACATAATGGCAGTGAAAGTCTCGGGAGCAAGCGGAGCAATGACCGCATTCGGCCACGCCACAGTATAGTCGGCATTGGCAGCACGTCCCGCAAGCGCCACGAAAGCAGGACCGTATGCCGCACCGATAATGATGGCCATCTTGACAGTCGTTGCCTCAGCATAGGCATGCATCAGCTTTGCCGCGTCGCGCACAGTCTCAAACCCGTAGGTATCGACAAGCGTGATCACCGGAATGGAGAAGGCGTCGCAGAATCTCACAAAGCGGGCTGCTTTCGCAGCGCCGTTTGCGTCCATCTTGCCGCTGTTGTAGCGGCTTCTGGTGGAGACAACACCGACGGTCTGTCCGTTGATGGTGGCAAGACCTGTCAGCACGCTTCTGCCGTGACCGGTCTGGAAATCCACTAAACTTCCCTCGTCCACTATGCCGGCAATGATGTAGGAAATAACCCTTGTCTCGGTGCCGACAGCAGCCGAAACTGCGTCCAGTTCGTCACCGGAAACGGTCGGTTCACTGAAATCTGCGCTCAGAGCGGCACAGAGATTGTTGGAGGGAAGCATAGCCACCAGCGTACGCACCTTGGCGAGCGCATCGTCAATGGTCTTGGTGAGAATATGTACGCTCTCTCCGACGTCCTCGCTCTTGCGTTCGCTGCCGTTGGTCTCGATGCCGAAGTCAACGTCCTTGACGGCAATCACGATGTCGGCACAGCTTGCGATAAGCGCATTGGTGCCGACGCAGGTTCCTGCGATAACCGAGATCTGAGGAACAACGCCCGAAAGACTGCTGCTCCAGAGCAGCATATCGCCATACGCGGCGAGAATCGCACCGCCCTGCTTCAGACGCGCCCCCTGTGAATCGTAAATCCCGATGACCGGAGCGCCGGTCTTCGAAGCAAAATCGTAAACCTTCTTGATCTTTCTCGCCTGCGCTTTGGAGATAGCGCCGCCAGTGACGTCGCCATTCTGGGCAAAGGCGTATGCCGGCAGACCGTCAACGGTGCCGTATGCGGTGACAACCTCGGCAAGACCGCCCTCTGACTTGACCAGCGAATCAAACTCCACCATAGAGCCTTCGTCAAAGAGTTTTGCAAGGCGATCGTATGCCACTGTCTTTTTTACTGCGGCTTTCGTGTCGTTGACCTCCTGCAATTTGCTTTCTAAACTCATTGCTGAACCTCCTACAATTCAAAACAGCATGGACAAGCAAAGTCTTGACTGAATGCAAAGCCCTACTCCCCCACTGTAATTAATTAATATTTTACATTAATTATATTACACATCTGCAACATATACAAGGGATTATTTACTCATCTGACGCAAATTCCCTATTTTTTACAGAAATGCACCACATTTTGTGTAGCAATTGTCAAATATTTCCCGTCATCTGCAAAGCCCATTCTGTCAAAAATCGGGTTCCTCATTGCAGAATCCGCCCTGACCTCGGGAATCATGCGGTTGAACGCAAAGGAAGCAGCAGCGCGGAGCATCAGCTCGCAGGTGAAGTCGTCGGGATATTCAAATGTATTGATCAGAAGGAAGGCTCTCATAGCGCCCAGTTCGTTGGGCTGTGTCTCGAGTGTAAGCGAAATATTGCCCGTCACCTCACCGTTTTCATATGCGCGGAGCACGGCAGCGTCCTCAGACAGGTTGTTCTTGGATAAATATTCGTTCAATTCTTTTTCGTCGGTCAACGGATGTATTTCCAGCATGAAAAATTACCTTCCTTGTTTTTTCTTATTGTTTTTTTGGTTTTTATTATAGGACGCTTTTTCGGCCGCCTTCGCCGCACGCCTCTGCCGCGAAGCGGAAATCTGTGCCGACGCCATCAGCGAACGAAGCTCGTCGTCGCTCAGATCGCGCCAGTCGCCGGGTTTCAGCATACCCAACTTCACATTGCCGACAGCCGTGCGCTTCAGACGGATCACTTCAAGCCCTAATTCCTCGCACATTTTTCTGATCTGCCTGTTGCGTCCCTCGTAAAGCGTGATCTGCATCACGTTGCGGTTTTCTTCCTTGGTAATGAGATTCACATCGGCGGGAAGCGTCATCTGTCCGTCGATCATCAAGCCCTCCGAAAGCTTGGCGAGCATGTCCTCTGTCACCTGCTGCCGAACGGTAACACGGTAGGTCTTGGAAACATGACTGCGGGGATGCGATATTCTGTTGGCAAAATCGCCGTCGTTGGTCATCAGCAGAAGTCCCTCACTGTCGCGGTCAAGACGACCGACGGGAAAGACTCTCTGCTCGACGTTGGACACAAGCTCCGCAACGCATTTACGCCCCAATTCATCGTCCATCGTGGTGACAAAGCCCCTCGGCTTGTGCAGCATTATGTAAACCTTGCGGCTGGTCTGCGGCAGCAGCTTGCGGCTGCCGACGGTTATTTTATCATTGACCGGATCGACCTTGTCGCCGATTTCGGCGATTCTGCCGTTGACACGAACCTTGCCTTCGGCAATCAGCTGCTCCGCCTTGCGACGCGAAGCAATCCCACAGTCGGCTATCAGCTTCTGAAGCCTGATTTTTTCCGCCATATTCTATTCTCCTTTTTTAATCTATCAAACAGCCTTTTTTGAAAAACTGCGTTAATTCCCGGTTTGACAGCGCACGACAGTTCGCTGATTCAGGACTGAATAACGAATAATAGAAGAGCGCAAAGCGCTGAAAAAATCTATTTCAAGCCACAAATGCGCTCCTTCATGATCCGCTTTTTTTAATCTAATCGTTATTTTTTTCTTTCTCTCGTGAGCGCTCTTCTATCGCTCTTATATAATCGGTGAACCAGCCGTTTGTAACCGAGCGGATGTCTTCGGTGGCTGTGATAGGATATTCCGCTATTACAACGCCGTTGACGGAATAACGCAGATGTCCCACCACTTCATCCTTGGTAATAGGCGCATAGAGGAACTGATCGTATACCACTTCGCGCACAACGTCCTTCTTCTGTGTTTTCAGAACATTGTATGTGGCGGCAGGTTTGCAGTCAACGTGAACACGTTTTCTGTTGCCGCCAACGACCGTCGCGTCAAAAGAGGAAATGTCCGGGTCTACCTGCACCTGCTCATACAAACTCTTGGCGTAATTGTACAGCGTCTTGTGATCGTTCCAGCGGTTGAGGTTGTTCAGGGTAACACAGACCAGGTGAAGTCCCTCCTTGGAGGAAACATGCGAGACAAGGCACTGACCGGCAAGGTTGGTGACGCCTGTCTTGATGCCGTCGCAGCCTTCATAGCCGAATCTCTCTCCCTGCATGAGATAATTATGGGTGACAAGCATACGTCCCTTGGGTGCGGGAAATTCATCATAGTAGATATTACGCGCCTTGAAACCTACAATGGTGCGGAAGTCAGGGTTTTCCATGGCGTATTTTCCCAAAAGCGCCATGTCGTACGCCGTGGAATAATGTGCGCCGTCAGAAAACTGATCCAATCCCGACGGAGTGTCAAAATGAGTATTCAGCATGCCGAGCTGCGTTGCCTTTTCATTCATCAGTGAAACAAATGCCTCTATGCTACCGCTCACGGCGACGGCTGCGGTATTGGCCGCGTCATTGCCGGAATACATCATCATAGCGACGCAAAGGTCATGCATGGTAATCTTGTAACCCGGTTGAAGTCCTATCTTCGTGCCGTCGAGCAGCCGCATGCATTCATCGGTGACCGTGATAGTACGCCCTAAATCACCGCTTTCCAACGCAAGTATGCAGGTCATGATCTTGGTGGTACTTGCCATCGGCATCTGCTGATTCTGATTGACTCCGTACAGCACCATTCCCGTGTCACAGTCCATCACAATCGCTGAACCGGCGGAGATTTTCGGAGTGCCGTCCTCATTTAATTCCGTAGCGGTCTGCACAGCGTCTTCCACGGTATTCTCATTGACCTCGGCGCCAGTGGGTCTGGTGGTCGTCGTTGTGGTCGTTTCGGTGGCGATGGTCGTCGTTGTGGATGTAGTCGTTGCCTCCGTTGCCGAAGCCATGGTGGTGGATGAACGCTTTGAGGTGCGCATGTCATATGCGGAATTGCCGGACACCGGCGCGATATCACTTCCCGCACTGACGGAAAATGCAAATGTCGTCATGATTGCCGCGGAAATGACCAGCGCAACCACTCTTTTTAAATTTTCGCCCTTTTTCAGCGTATCCTTATACAATTGATAAAAACGTTTCATTTCGTCCCCTGCCTTCATAATCTAAAAAAACACAATCGGTTATGTGTAGTCTTTGCCGACACGGGTCAGATATTCTACGGAACAACCGGGAAAACATGGAAACGCAGCATAAACCGATTCCCGCGGTGCCGGATTGTCGGCTGTAAAGCTATGCAGCGTTTCATAGGGCAATTGTCACTCGGAAAGCTCTTCATCAAGGACAAGAGGCTCGGCTTTTTCCGCCATTTCCTTTGAAATATCCGGTTCGTCATCCTTCTTTTTGTCCTTGACGCCCGCAAGAAGACTGCTCACCTGATCGACAAGATTGGGGATCATTCCCACAGCCTTGTCGAGAGAATTCATGTTATTGTCAATCTGAAGCAGACGGACATTGGTCGGCGTTATCACAAGAAACGCCACCGGCTGTACGGTCACACCCGCACCGCCGCCGCCGCCGAAGCAGCGGTGCCCTGACTTGCCGTCAAAGTCCGAACCGCCCGAGGCAAAACCGTAGGACATCTTTGAAATGGGAATGATCGTGGTGTCGCCGTTGACAATCGGATCGCCGATAATGGTGGAAACATCCACCATTTCCTTGATTTTGGAGAGAGTGGTGTCCATCATGCCCTTAATGGGATGGATAGGCGCCTTTGTCTTTTCGGCTGTTTCAATTTCGGGTGTCTTTTTCTCTTCTGCGCTCATTTTGTTCAGACCTTTCTTATTTATCTTGTGATTTGTTCTTTTTCAGCTTTGATGTAAGTCTTATCTGCGAAACGGCAAATGTCATCACAGCCCACAGCAGATTTCCGATCATGCGTATCGGAAAAAGCGTAAATTCCCCGATAAAATATATCCTGATACCCTCTCCGGCAAAATCGGGGGTTATCTCTATGTCCTTGGTTTTCGGGTTGGCGGGATCGTATCCCCTGGTATTGCTCAGCAGGAATGAAAGCGCCGGAAAAACGCCTGCGCAGATCCTGCCGTACTTGATAGCGGTATCGGCGGCATCTTCGCCCGAAACGGAGGCGTGAAGCACTAACCGGTCGATTCTTATACCTTTGTAGACCTTTGCAACCGCTCCGCCCAGCTTTTTGCTTACGTCCGCAAAGAATTTCAGCGCTCCGAAAAGCCCGCGCTGTTCCTTGAGTGAACCGAAGAAGCCCTGCTTCTTCTCAGGCGCTTTTGGCTCGGAAGGCTTCTTTTTCTTTGGCTTTGGCTTGCGGCGGATTTTGAATCTGATCCACCTGAATCCTTTTTTGATTATTCGGAAAACGGCCGAGATTGCCATTTTGATATAGTACAGTATCAGCAGCAGAACTTTTCCGATAGCAGCAAGCGCTCTGCGGATCATTCCGGGCGGCTTTTCGGGCGGCTTTTCACCCAGAATGAAAAACTTCAGGAAAAGATACTTCACCCGCAGCGTGACGTCCGGCTCGTAGCTGACAAACAGATGAACCGGTACACACATGGCGGCAAGCAGCAAGAGGATGATGATCAGCAGGAGAACGCCGATGATCTTTAAAAGAATTCCGATTATTTTTAAAACAATCAATGGCGGTTCCCCTTTTCAAGTGTTATTTTTCTTCTGCCTGCGCGTCTATCGCCTCTTCAAGGGTCATCTGAAGACTCGCCTCGGTTTCGTCGGGAATCTCAGGCAGCTCGCCCATGGATTCCAGACCGAAGCAGCGCATAAAATTGGGACTGGTGGCGTATTGCATGGGTCTGCCGGGAAGATCGAGCCTGCCGCGCTCTTCTATCAGCCCGCGGGCAAGCAGGGTATTGACAACGCCCGAACAGTCCACACCGCGCACCCGTTCAATGAAATTCTTTGTGACCGGCTCGTTGTAGGCTATGACAGCCAAGACCTCCATCGCCGCGCCTGATAGCGGGGCGTCCTTCTTTAAGTCGAGAAGTGTGCGGATAATCGGCGCGTATTCGTCGCGGGTTGTCATCTGGTACTGACCGCCCAGCTTCACCACCCGCAAAGCGGAGCCGTTTTTTTCATAAAACTCGTTAAGCTCGGAGCATACGCTGTCTATCGTATTCCTGTCCACACCCAGCACATCCGCCATTCTTTCGCAGCTCACAGGATCGCCGCCTGCGAAAATCATGGCTTCTATTGTTGCTCTGAGTCCGATTGATTCCAATTGCGTCCACCACTCTCGTTTATCGTCATAAAATTGTTGTCGTCAATATTGACCTTACGGCTGCGTATCAGATCCAGCACAGCGAGAAATGTAGCGATCAGCTCGCTGCGGGAGTCTGCCCGCTCAAAAAGCGTCGAAAACGGAAGCCGCTTGGTTTTGTAAATGCTCTTCAATACAAAGCCTATCCGCTCGGTAACAGACACGATCTTCTTGCCCACGATCGCACGGAAATTCTCCTTGGACGGGGGTTTCTTGCGAAGTCCTCTGCCTATGGCGTTGACATAAGCCTTCACCAGCTCCGCCGCTTCGTGCGTTCTGCTGTAGGTCAGGTCGTGGCTGATCTTCATCTCCGGACGTGTAAAGCCGTCGAAACTGACTTTCTCAGCCAGCTTACCCGCCATCTGTTTGCAGAGCTGATACTCTATCAGCTCGCCGCTGAGTTCCTTTTTAAGTTCCTCGGCTTCCTCCTTGCGCGGCATCAGCATGGCAGTCTTGATGTAAACCAGACGGGAAGCCATCGTCAGGAATTCGCTGGACACGTCCATATTTTCCAGCCGCATCATGTCAATGTGAGCCATGTACTGCTCCAGCAGATCCGCAACGGGAATATCGTATATGTTGAGCTTGTTCTTGGATATGAGGAACAGCAGCAAGTCAAGCGGACCCTCAAAAACGTCTAATTTGTAGGATATTTTTTCCATTTATTCAATAATCGCTCTTTCGGCTATAGAATCAGGCATGTGACAACTGGAGCATATTCATGATATAGGACGGATCGACACCCAGACCGAACAAATTGAACACCCAGTCGACGCCGTTGAGAAGCCACGAGAACAAAGCGTATTCTACTTTCCACAGCGGACCGCTCAGAAAATGAATGGCCAGATAAAATACCACGATGTAGATAATGGGATTGACCCGGCTGATGGCGTGCTCAATTTTATACATCAGTTTGTCCGGCATAATCCAGTTGAGAATGCGTGAACCGTCAAGCGGCAAGATCGGCAGCATATTGAATACCGCCAGACCGACATTGAGTATTACCACTCGAATCATAACAAAATAGAAAGCGGAGAAGAAGTCATAGCTCATCTCAAAGCAAAGACCGGCACGGTAGATAATTGCACCGAGCAGCGCCATAATGAGATTGGAGAGCGGTCCCGCGAAGGCGACAAGCGCCATGTAGCCCTGTCTGCGCTTCTGGTTGCGGAAGCGCACGGGACTGACAGGAACAGGCTCCGCCCAGCCGAAGCCGATCAGAAACATCAGCAGAGCGCCGTACAGATTGAGATGCGCCATCGGATTCAGTGTAAGCCTTCCCGCACGCTGCGCCGTGTCATCGCCCAGTGCCTTGGCCATCAGTCCGTGTGCACACTCATGCACCGGCATGATGAAGCCGAGCATCAGCATCATGGTGAGAATGTAGAGCAGCATTTCTCTTACGTCGCCTAAAGTACTGAAAAATCCCATATTCATACCTTCCTTTGTGTTTCTAAATCAGGGCAAACTCCCCATTTAAATTATTATCCGAATTATTATATATTATGACGTATGAAATTTCAAGCGTTATATTGTAAAAGAAAAAACAAATAAATGCATTCATCTGTGACAGCGCACGCAAATCCGACCGACATAAAAGAGAAAAACGGACAAAAAAACGGTACCGACATATTTCTACATCGGTACCGCACCGGCTTTATGCTGCCGAAGCTATTTTGTTTTTCAATGTCCTGTTGCTTCTCATTGTCGGGTTCTCATCTGATTGCCCGTTCCCGGCGATCACCGTTCAGCTTCCCATTTCCTTATGCCTCTTCGTTTTCTCGCCTCTCAAAGCTTAATTGTACTTTGGACTCACCCTTTACATTTCATTTCTTGTAAGCTTGTAATGCATTCTTTTCATTGATGCCCACTTACTTTCATCGAAACTCAACTTGGTGAAGTGTTACATTTTCATTGGACTCGACCCTTTGCGATTTTTTACGATCTATTTTCCTATATCTCGTTCAGGTCTTATTTGATCTTTTACAGCTTACGCCTCTTTAAGATTAATTACATCGGATTTGCCGCTGCTTTAAACCTGTCGGGTTCTTTCTATACTTAACGCTTTCTTTGGTTTATGCATCTGCATCTGACGTTGTTCGTTCTATGCATTTTGCATTTCGGTCTTTTACTTTTTAAGCCTGACCGTTTTCCTTTTTCAGCGTACTAATCTGTTCCTGTATAATTTTTACTGCACGCGACTTTTCATTCTTTCTTTTCTCGTAGTTGATGTCCCGCCATTTTCACAACCGGCTGAGATCATCTCTTTGTCGCCTGTTCGTTATTTTCATACTCACTGTGCATTCTTTCGTTCTTTCTCTTGGCGGCTTTTTCTTTCCCTTGGTTTTTTTCTTGCCTTTTGGCTTTTTCTTTCCCTTGGTTTTTTTCTTGCCTTTTGGCTTTTTCTTCCCCTTGGGCTTTTTCTTTGCCTTTTGGCTTTTTCTTCCCCTTAGGCTTTTTCTTTGCCTTATGGGTTCTTTTCTCTGTCCGCCTTATCTTGCACACTTAATGCAGTAATTTTTATACATTCTGCGCGGCTTTGGTCTGCTTGATTTTTGTTTCCGTTTCTGTTATGTTCCTGTTTCTGTCAGCAGTTAAAATGGTTTGTTTCAAACGGCTTTCCGTACCGTTTGCTTGCTTACATTATTGAAGCCTTTGGAATTTTCATTGCTTTTGTAACTCCAAGGCGTACTGTTCATAAACATTGCACTGGCTTTTATCCTGCATCAATCGATCTGCTTTGATTTTTCATCTCGGATCGCTTGCGATAAAAACTCTCGGTGCTCATTGCCTTATTTTGTTACGCAGCAATTTCAAATCTGTGGGCTTCGGTTCCGATGTGCTGTGAGGCTGTTACTGCATCCATCGGCGTCACCCCGTTTCTTTTGTATTGCTTGAATTTTGATCTCAGACAGCTTACTTTTTTCGGTCTTATTTTTTCGATCAATATTTTGATCTACGTCTGCTTTTACGTAAGACTTACTTTTTCATCCTGTCTGTCCTTAACTTTGCCACTCTCTTAAGCTCAACTATAATATAGCACATCTTATCGGGTTTGTCAATAGTTTTTTTAAAAAAACTGAAAAAAATTTATTTATTTTGAAATAATGCAAATTTCCTATTGACATGTTGAAAAAAAGCGTGTAGAATACTATTGGTTTTTGAAAGAAACGCGAATTAGCAGGCTGTCAGCCGTGCATCGGCTGCGGAGCACCAGCCCCCGTCCTGCATCGCATACATATTTTCTGCACAAGTGAGGACTGCTACAACACATGAGTGACGAGATCAACACACGCGGCGAAGTCGCTGACGAGGCTGACGATGAAGACGACAGTATCATCTCCCTGATCGACGACGAAGGACGCACATCAGAATACGAAATTCTGGACGCTATCGAAACGGAAGAGGGCAGGTTCGTAGCCCTTATGCCGCTTGCTTCCATCGACGAAGAATCCGGCGAGGCCGAATACATGATTCTTCAGGTGGAAATAGTCGATAACGAGGAGGAGCTCGCCGAAATTGAAGACGATGAGCTGCTCACTGCGCTTGACGATCTTTTCCGCGAGCGCTTCAAGGAGCTCTACGGTGACGAGGATGAAGAACAGTCTCCAGAGGTTGACTCTCTTGCCGGGGCATAATTCTTTCGAAACATCGTATAATAATACCATAGCTTAATATTCTGCCCGATTCGCGAACTGCGCTTTTATAACCCTACAAATTTCTATTAGGGAGCCAGGTCTCCGGCGGTGGATTGCAGACCTCCCGCAGTCTTGAACTGAGTTCGGAAGAAGGGAGCGAGAAGCCGTTGGGATGGCACCCACCTGTTACTTTTAGTAGCAGGTTATTTAAAGCGCATTACGGTCGGGCGGGATTATTTTATTTTCCAAAGGCATTAAACACACGGATTTCTGCATGGCAATCCGTGTGTTTTACTTTTTTATTTGACATTATGGCATAATGACATTATAATGTCATTGTAAATCAGGAAATACGCAAGGAGGCTTTTTCAAATGAAATACACGCAGGAGCTTTGTCCCGTCATCAGGAAGGTACAGCTCAACAAAACGACCTTCAGCTTCACGGTCGCTTCCAAGGAAGCCGTTAAGACCATGAAGCCGGGGCAGTTCGCCAACATTCTGGCAGAAGGAAAGACCCTTCGCCGTCCCATCTCGGTCTGCGGCTTCAGCCGCGAGGAAGGATGGATCCGCTTCGTCTTTGAGGTCAGAGGCGAAGGCACCGCCATTATGTCCGGGATGAAGGAAGGACAGAACATGGATATTTTAGCGCCGCTTGGCAACGGATTTGACATCAATCCCGCCGAAAAAGCGGTGTTCGTCGGAGGCGGAATAGGCGTGCCCCCGCTGCTGGGAGCCTCTGCTCCATACGGCGCAAACGCCACGGCTCTCCTCGGCTTCCGCAACAAAGACGCGATGATTCTCGCTGATGAATTCGCCGCCAACGGCGCGGACGTCCGCATTGCCACCGACGACGGTTCCTACGGCCTTCACGGATTTGTCACCCAGCTGCTCGCCCAAAGGCTGGACGAAGCGCCGTGTGACGTGATCTACGCCTGCGGTCCCAAGCCAATGCTGCGGCTGACGGCTGCCGAGGCGGAAAAGCGCGGCATCCGCTGCATGGTCTCTCTCGAGGAGAGAATGGGCTGCGGCGTGGGCGCATGCCTGGTCTGCGCCTGCAAGACAAGAACGCCTGAAGGCGGAGAAAAATATCTTCACGTTTGCAAGAACGGTCCCGTATTCGACAGCAGGGAGGTAATCTGGGAATGAGCAGACTTAACGTCAACATCTGCGGGGTGGAATTCAAAAACCCCGTCATTACAGCGTCCGGAACCTACGGCTTCGGCAGGGAGTACAACGAATTCTATCCCATATCGAAGTTAGGCGGCATTTCCTCCAAGGGAATGACCATCCGCGAAAAGGCGGGCAATCCTCCGCCGCGCATCGCCGAAACGCCCAGCGGCATCCTGAATTCCGTCGGGCTGCAGAATCCCGGCGTGGATCACTTTATTGAAAAAGACCTTCCGTGGCTGCGGGAACAGGACGTCGTGATCATCGCCAACATTGCCGGCGCAACCGAGGATGATTACGCCGCCATTGCCGAAAAGGTCAACGCCTCCGAGGTCGACATGGTGGAGCTCAACATCTCCTGCCCCAACGTCAAGGCCGGCGGCGCAGCATTCGGCACATCCTGTGCCGGCGCGGAACAGATCACTTCGCTGGTCAGAAAACACTGCCCCAATAAGCCCCTGATCGTCAAGCTTTCGCCCAACGTCACAAGCATTTCCGAGATAGCGCGGGCCGTCGAAGCAGCCGGAGCCGACTCGGTATCGCTCATCAATACGCTTCTCGGCATGAGAATCGACATCCGCACCCGCAGACCGATCCTGCGCAACAACAAGGGCGGCATGTCCGGCGCAGCCGTCTTCCCCATCGCAGTGAGAATGGTCAACGAGGTATACAACGCGGTTAAAATTCCCGTCATAGGTCTCGGGGGCATCTGCACATGGCAGGACGCCATCGAGATGACCCTCGCAGGCGCTTCCGCCATTCAGGTAGGAACAGCTATGTTCACCGATCCCTATGCGCCGATTAAAATCATTGACGGCATGGAGAATTATCTCGCTGAAAACGGAATAGAAAATATCTCCGAACTGGTCGGACAGGTGCAGCTATGGTGATCCTGTCGGTGGATTTCGGGCGTGCACGCACGGGGATTGCGATCTGCGACCCCGGCGAAATGCTCGCGTCACCTGTGACGGTGATCAGTGAAAAATACGTTCCGCATCTGGTTCAGAAGGTCGCTGCACTGGCCGCCGAAAAAAAGGCGGAGATGATCGTGGTGGGGCTTCCGGTCAATATGGACGGCTCGGAGGGCGAAAGCGCACAGAACGCACGCCGCTTCGCGGAATCCCTCCGCGAAGCCTGCGGCATTCCGGTTGACATGCTGGACGAACGCTGCACCACCATGGAGGCGCATGTCTTCCTCAACGCCACCAACACCCGCGGCAAAAAACGAAAGGCCGTCGTGGACGCGGTATCCGCTGTGATCATCCTTGAAAACTACCTCGCCAAGCGCAAAACGTCGGGAGTGTGACGTCATGAAGCCTGTAGGAATTTACATTCATGTGCCCTTCTGCCGTTACAAATGCCCCTACTGCGATTTCTATTCGGTGACAGCCAAGGATGAATTACTCGACAAATACACGAGCGAAACGGTTCGCCGAATAAAAGAACTTGCCCCGGAAGGGCTCAGCGCGGACACGGTGTATTTCGGAGGAGGAACCCCTTCCCTGCTTGGCGGCAGACGTATTGAAACCGTCATGCAAGCGCTTCACAGCAGCGTGGACATTACCAAAGACGCGGAACTGACGGTCGAAGCAAATCCCGCCAGCGACCTCGGCGAATTCCTGGATGGATGCGC